>CALSBD010000007.1:0-18461 GCA_943373055.1 Rhizobium sp. Q54 | reverse complement strand
GTCCCATGGCTTATGTTGATCGCAGCACCACAAGCTGCCACACCGCGAATGGCGCGCCGGTCTCCGTGCTCGCTGACGGCCCGTGGTCCGAGCTCATTCGGATGGGCCGGTCCAAGACGCTCAAGTTTCAGCCCCATGAGGTCATCTTTTATGAAGGTGACCCGGCCACCCGGTTCTATGAGGTGACCGAAGGCGCGCTGATGCTGTTCAAGCTGTTGCCCGATGGACGCCGCCAGGTCGTTGAGGTGCTCAGCGCCGGCGCCTTGTTCGGCATTGCCGCCCACGATGTCTATGATTGCAGCGCCGAGACACTGATGCCGACGTCGGTACGCGCGATTGAGCGGCGCGACCTCGACGCCTCGCCCAGCGCCCAGCGCCACGTGACGACCTGTCTCATGACGCAGCTTGAGACCCTGCACGACCACGCGGTGCTGCTCGGTCGCAAGTCGGCATTCGAGCGGGTGTCCACCTTCCTCATGCGCTTCGTGCCGCAGCGCGGCGTGATCGGGTGCATTGGCCCGCAGTCGGAGAAGGATGAGTCGGTCATTGTGTTGACCATGACGCGCCAGGAAATCGCGGACTATTTGGGTCTGACGATCGAAACCGTCAGCCGGGTGATCTCCGACTTGCGTCGCCGCGGCGTCATCTCGATCGAGAAGCAAGATCGCATCCGCATCGCCAAGGTCTGCGGCATTTGTCAGTTGACGGGCGCGCATTGATCGACGCACACTTTGCGTGTATCTTTTCCGCAGCTCGCGTTTTAATATGTGGAAAAAGACGCGAGTGGGCGAGGTCGAGCCGATCGGATTGATCACCGTTTCGGTTTGGCACACAGGGGTGAAAACCCCCTTGGTCCAAAGGCCAATCGCCTAAAGCACAATGGCGCTCCGCAACGGAATTTGCCAAGTTGTCCTCACCGATTGTTCGGTGAGCTGCATAGAGAGGGAGTGGAAACGACCAATTCAGGTGTATCCCCGCGGTTAACGTGCTGTTAACGATTTGGTGGATACTATCCCTGTTAGTTATTTCCTCCTGAGCTATCTCCTCCTCTTGCTACCTTGCGCCGTGTCTTTGACACGGCGCTTTTTCTTTGCGCCAATGGCTGTGAAATCATCCCTAGGGGGATGTTATTCGGCGCAACATTTCAAAACCGAACATTTGGCGCTTTGAGTGTCGATATCCCGAATTTTGGGTATCGGTTCTGTTTCATTTTCAGACCCCCTCGCGTTTTCCCTTAGTTTCTTTTAGGATCAACTCCCAGGACGGTAGAGCCCAAGCAATCGGGGGATTGCTGGCTTACGGGGACGTCTCTCGAGGTCACCTCTCAAGAGACCGAGATCCATGGCGACATGGGGCGCGGGAGACGTTGGCGCGGAGCGTCCACCTCTGGGGGTTATCCATGCCGCATGATCGGCGTTTGGGATACTTGGACGGTCAGTTCTTGATCGCCATGCCGGGGATGGAGGATCGTCGCTTCCAGCGCACGGTCGTCTATCTGTGCGCCCACTCGTCCGATGGCGCCATGGGCCTCATCGTCAATCGAGCGGCGTCCAATATCACGTTCCCAGATCTGTTGGCGCAATTGGAGATCATCGACGATCCCCAGGCGATCCGCTTGCCCTCGCTGGTGCGCGACATGCGCGTCCACCGCGGTGGCCCGGTCGAAACCGGCCGGGGCTTTGTGCTTCACACCGCCGACTATTACATCACCGACAGCACCTTGCCGATCGATGACGCGGTGTCGCTGACGACCACGCTGGAGGTGCTGCGCGCCATCGCTGAGGGCAGGGGGCCTGAAAACGCGTTGTTGGCACTTGGCTATGCCGGCTGGGGTCCAGGGCAATTGGAACAGGAAATACAAGCCAATGGCTGGCTGACTGCGGACGGCGATCTCAACCTTCTATTTGATCCCGACCTCGATAATAAATATGACCGCGCGTTGCGCCGGCTCGGCATTGGCCCCGGCCAGCTCTCCGGCAGTGCCGGACACGCATAGACCGCAGTGCCGGACACGCATAGACCGCAGTGCCGGACACGGATAAACCGCAGTGCAGGTCACGCATAGGCCGCAGTGCCGGCCATGCCTGATGCGCGGCGCCGAATGCGCTCGACGCCTCTCGTCACGTCCTCAGATATTGGAAGGGTTAGATCGGTCCGATTACTGCAGCGGACGGCGCAGCGTGTATTCGCCCGCCATGATGCGGGCCGACAGGCGGCCGGCCATGTCGCCCACCGCCTTCTCACCGTAGCGCTCGACCAGATCAGTGAGGGCGGCGAACAAAGCCGCATGGGCGATAATATCGGCCTCAATGCCCTCGGCCTCCGCGTCGGCCCAGGCTTCAGTCAGCCACTCCAACGCGACGCGCTTCTTCTCATCGATGATTTCGGGGCTATCAAAGGCCTCTTCGGAGAGACTGGTCACGCTTGGTCCACCTGCCGTCGACCGACTCGGTCGCAAAGCGGCGAGAACCCCCGCCGCGGATGAGGGCACCCTATCAGGTCGACCGGGTGATGCACGCGGCTTTTCATCGATCGGTTAACGATTTGAACAGGAAGCTTGTCAAAGCGTTAACGGCGCTCGAGCGCTTTTCGATCTGATTGCATCAGATCAGCGCTCTAAGTTTATGTTTACGCGTGATCTTTACCCAATAACCGGTGTCCACTGATTGGGATCACGCGCGAGCGCCGGGATGCGCCACCGGCGTTTGGCTACCGACCAAACCGGGTGGCGATGTCGCGGGCGGTCTTGGCGGCTTCGGCCATGGCGCGCTCGACCATTTCCACCGCCACCGGCGTGCATTGACGATGCACTTCAGCGAGGCTGCGATAGCCGCGGTTAAACGCTTCCACCATGCGCTTGCGATCGTCCGCGGCTGGATTTTCCGCCGCGAGGAGATCGCTCATCTTGACCCGCCACGACTGACCTTCGTCGGCACCGCACAGCGCACGCAAATAATGAAGGCTGCCCAACAGCTCGGCCAGCCGCTCTAGCTGCGTCTGATAGGGCGGCGGCGGGCCTGCCGCGGGCGGCGGAGCATTGGGATCGGTTGTGGCCGCCCCTGGGGCCGCACCAGGCGCCGTTGTGGCACTTGGCGTCTGCGGTGGGGTCGGCCCGGGACGCACGGTGGTTGCTGCCGGTGGTGTCGGCCGCGGCGGCTGGACGGCAGCGGGCGGCGGTGCCGGGCGCGCGGGCGGCCGCTGACCAAAGCTTGGCAACGGCAACTCGACTTGCGCGCGCGCGAGATCGGTCGGCGCGGCCAGCACGCCTCCAATCACCGCCCACGTCAGCCAAAAACGTCGCCTCATGGCGCGCACCCTGGTCAATCCGCCGGCGTCTGGCAAGAGGGCACGGCCAGCGCCACGCGCTCGTGACATGGCCCGCACAGCCGTGCTTTGCCAGCTGGGGCGCGCGCGCATCACTCAGGCTGTCGCGTGCCCTTCACCGCCCGCCCCAGCCGCGCCAAGGCTTCGCGCAGGCCGTCGTCAGGCACCGCGGCAGTCAGCGCGGCGATGTCGGCTTCTTCCGCCCGGGTCAGCGCCCGCAGGGGCTTTTGCCCGCGCTTGGGCCTGGGCGTCATCGGTTTTTGGTCGATGCGCAGCTTCGCCACGGCTTGATAGCCAAAGGTCTGGTTGATGCGCTCAATGATCTTCGCGCTTTCGTGCTGAAACAGCAGCGCGCGCGATCCGGCGACCCGAATCGTCAGCACCGCCGGCTCGAACGTATCTTCACCACCACTCATCCGCCGCGGCCAAACGAGGCGCTCGGGCTGCGATACCTCGGCAAACGCCGCGCCCACGATCTCAGGCCATAGCGCGATCAAATCGGCCGTCGCGAACCCGCGCTTGCGCATGGCCGGCGAGACGATTGGCCCCACATAGGCGCCCAAAGGCTGCGCGGCCCCGCGCCGCGGCGGCGGTCGAGGTGGGGTCTCGTCATCGGCGGGGCGCTCGGTCATAGCCCCATGCTACGAAACCCGGGGATTGTCGTCCATCGGGCTGCCACGCGGGTTGGAAAAGCCGGCCGGACGCCGCATCCTCGCACCATGCCAGTTTCGTCCCCAATCTCCGCCCCAGTCCCGTCCCCGTCCGCGCGTCCCGATCCCGCCCGCTTGCTGTCTTGGTATGATCGCCACGCCCGGGTGCTGCCGTGGCGCGTCGCGCCGTCTGCCCGGCGCGCGGGCGTGATGCCAGATCCCTATCGGGTATGGCTGTCGGAAATCATGCTCCAGCAAACCACCGTCTCGGCGGTGAAGCCCTATTTCGACGGCTTTCTCGCCCGCTGGCCAACGGTGATGGACCTTGCCGCCGCCGACGAAGCCGAGGTGATGAAGGCATGGGCGGGGCTTGGCTATTATTCCCGCGCGCGCAATCTCAAGGCCTGCGCGGAGGTGGTGGCGCGCGAGCATGGCGGCCGGTTCCCAGCCACCGAGGCGGCGTTGCTCACCTTGCCCGGCATTGGCCCCTATACCGCCGCCGCGATCGCCGCGATCGCCTTTGATGTGCGCGCCGTGGTGGTTGATGGCAATGTGGAGCGTGTCATCACGCGGCTCAACGCGATTGCCACGCCCATGCCCGCCGCCAAGCCAATGATCCGCGCCGCGGCGGAGGCGCTCACGCCCAAGACCCGGCCCGGTGACTTCGCGCAGGCCATGATGGATTTGGGCGCCACCATATGCACGCCGCGCAAGCCGGCGTGCGTGCTATGTCCGTTTGATCGCGCTTGTGCCGCTCAAGCAGCGGGCACCATGGAGACCTATCCCGTCAAAGCGCCCAAGACCGAGCGCCCGACCCGCCACGGCACGGCCTATGTGGTGCAGCGCCCCGACGGTGCGGTGCTTTTGCGGCGTCGACCGCCCAAGGGCCTGCTCGGCGGCATGAGCGAAGTGCCAAGCTCCGACTGGTCGACCCGCGCCAGCCGGACGAAGACGGAGGCGCCCGCTACCAAGACCGATGGCCGCCCCGCATTCGCGGGTCCGTGGCGCCGGCTCGCCGCGCCGGTGGAGCACACCTTCACCCATTTTCATCTTGTGTTGGCGGTCGAGGTCTGCCGGGTCGAGGCGCGATCCTCGGCTCCAGCCGACCATTGGTGGTCGCCCCCGTCCGCGTGGGATGGCGAAGCGCTGCCGAGCCTCATGCGCAAAGTGCTTGAGCTTGCCGGTCGCGGCTGATAACCAAAAGTTGCGAAACGGTTAAAAGAAGCCAATTTGGGCGGATTGGAAGCCGATTTTCCCTAGCCATGCGAAATCAGCACGCTAAGTTACCCGCCCATGGCTGCCCGCCTAACCGACGCGATCCCGTCTTCGGAGCGGACAAGCACGGCAACAGAGCCGGACGCGATCCTGCGATCTGGCCTTGGAGGAGATGTACATGACCCTGATGATCAATCGTCGTACCGCTTTGGCCCTGGGTGCTGGCGCTGCCGCGTCCTCGTTGATCGCCATGCCGGCGATCGCCCAGTCCAAGATCCGCATGACGATCGTGACCGGCGGAACCGGTGGCGTGTTTTATCCCTATGGCGGCGGCTTGGCGAAGGTGCTGTCCGAAAAGCTGCCGAACGTGCAGGCGACCGCGCAGGTCACCGGCGGCTCGGTTGACAACGTGAAGCTCCTGGGCGCGGGCGATGCCGAGCTTGGCTTGTCCACGATCGATTCCGCCTTTGACGGACTCAACGGCTTGGGCGCCTACAAGGACGGCAAGCAGGACATCCGCGTCGTCGCCGTTTTGTATGACTCCTTCATGCATCTCGTGGCCAGCGCGAACGCCGGCGTTACCAAGGTCGCCGACCTCAAGGGCAAGCGCGTGTCGGTGGGCTCGGCTGGTTCGTCGACCGAGTCGATCGCCGACCGCATTCTCGCGGCGTCCGGACTCGACCATATGAAGGACGTCGGCCGCGACAATCTGGGCGTCGCCGAGTCGGCAAATGCGCTCAAGGACGGCAAGGTCGCCGCTTTCTTCTGGATCGGTGGCGTGCCGACCTCGGCCGTGCGTGATCTGGCCACCTCGGGCCAGCCGCCGATCATGTTCCTCGATACGTCGAAGGAACTTGTCGACATGCAGGCCAAGTACCCGGGCCTCTATTCGCCATTCACGCTTCCCAAGACGGCCTATGCCGGCATGACCGCCGACGTTGCCGGCCTTGGTGTCCCCAACGTTTTGATCACCTCGGCGGCTGCGTCCGATGAGCTGATCACCACGGTGCTCAACGGCATCTTCAACAACCTCGCCGATGTCGCGGCCGTCCACCCGGAAGCCAAGAAGCTGTCGCTCAAGACGGCGGCGACCAAGGTCGCGGTGCCCTTCCACCCCGCCGCCGAGGCCTTCTACAAGTCCAAAGGCGTTCTCTGATCGAGAACCCAGCGCCCCGGGATCCACCAGGATCCCGGGGTTTTTTGTCAGTTGAGGCGCCCCGGAGGTGAGGACGGCGCGCCGGTAATGCCGCGTGCGTGGCAAACAAGAAGAGACCGGTGTGGGGCCGGTTGGGGGAGGATGCATGACACAAGCGGGAACCACGAAGGGGCCGGCAACGACCGCCGACGTCGAGAAGATCGAGCTCTCGGAGGAAGAACTCGAGCGACTTTCGTCTGACTCCGAAGGCGGACCTGCCCGCAAGGCAACCGGATGGCTCGGCGTGGTCACGTCCGTCGCCGCCTTTGGGCTGGGTGCTTATGCGCTTTATTGGACGCAGTTTTCGGTCAATACGACGGTTTACCGCTCGTCGTTCCTCGCCATCGCGCTGGCTCTGTGTTTCCTGCTCTATCCGCTGACCACACCGCAAAAGCCCGTGCGCCGCGCCTCAATTGAGGAGTGGATCATCGGCCTGTCCGGCATCGTGGCCGGTCTCTATCTCGCGCTGAATTCCTCCATCCTGTGGACGCCCGGTTGGGCCGGTCCGATGGCGATCCTGTTGATCGGCGTGTTCGCGATCTATCCGTTCGCCACCACCAATCGTTTCTTGATGCGCACCCAGGTGCTTGATTGGATCCTGGTTGCCATCACCCTGTGGGCGGCGATCTACCTTGCCTTCAACACCGAGGCGGTGAAGACCCGCGCGACGCGGCCCCTGCCGGAAGAGTTGATCCTGGGCGCGGCCTTGATCTTCCTGATCCTAGAGGGCACCCGCAGGACGATTGGTTGGATTTTGCCGGCGATTGCGATCGTATTCCTCATTTATGGCTATGCGGGCCCCTCGATGCCCGAGCCGTTTGACCATCGCGGCTTCTCGGTGAGCCGCATCATTGGCCAGAATTACCTCACGCTCGAGGGCATTTTTGCCACGCCGATGGATGTGGCCGCGACCTTCATCATCCTGTTCACGATCTACGGCGCGGTGTTGGAGAAGGGCGGCGCGGGTCGGTTCTTTATCGATTGGGCATTTGCCTTGTTCGGCAAAAACCCATCTCCGTCCGCACCTGGGCGCGCGGTGGTGGCGTCGGGCTTCCTCTTGGGAACGGTTTCGGGCTCGGGCGTGGCCACCACGGTGACGGTTTCGACGATCGCGTGGCCCATGCTGCGCCGCTCGGGCTATGACCCCAATACGGCCGGCGGCATGATGGCCGCGGCCGGCATTGGCGCCACGCTATCGCCGCCCACACTGGGTGCCGCAGCCTTCATCATCGCCGAGTATCTCGATGTCGACTATTTGCAGGTCCTCATCTACGCGATGATCCCGACCGTGCTTTACTATTTCTCGTGCTGGCTGATGACCGAGGCCGACGCGCGCAAGTACGACATCAAGGCCGTCAAGACCTCCGACCAGTCCCTGTGGGCGCTCACGGTGCGAGAGGGTTATCACTTCCTCTCGCTGGCGGCGATCGCCGTGTTCCTGGTGCTCGGTTTCACCTCGTTCATGGCCGTGTTCTGGTCGATCGCCATCGCGTTTGGCCTGTCGATGATCCGCGCCGAGAGCCGGCTCGTCACCACGCGCGCGTTCTTCATCGGCCTTGCCGGCGGGTTGCTGGCCTACCTTTTCGGTATCTCCGGCTTGCCACAACAGACCGGTGTCAGCGAGTGGTTCTCCGACCGCATCTCGGTGGCCGTGTTCTGGGGCATGGTGGTGGCGGTCGCCGTCTCCACCGGCCAGGGCATCATGGCGCGTCATAACAAAATCGCCGAAGACCCGGCCGCCATGCGCTTCACCGATGGCCTCATCGGCGGCACGCGCTCCACGCTCGGCATCGTGGCCACCTGCGCCTGCGCGGGCATCATCGTGTCGATCGTCAACCTCACCGGCCTCGGCCTGACCATCTCCGGTATTATCGTCGATGCGGGCGGTGGCTCGCGGCTTGCCACCATCGCGCTCGCCGCGCTTGCCATGTGGGTGCTTGGCCTCGCGGTCCCGGTGACAGCGAGCTACATCATTGCCGCGGTTATGTTGGTGCCGGCGCTCACCAAGCTCGGCATCCCGGCGCCCGCCGCGCACATGTTCATGTTCTACTACGCCGTGCTTGCCGACGTGTCGCCGCCCACCGCCCTTGCCCCGTTCGCGGCATCGGCCATCACCGGCGGCAAGCCATTCGCCACCATGATGCAAGCGTGGAAATACACGCTGCCGGCGTTCTTGGTGCCGGTCATGTTCTGCCTTACGCCCGAGGGCCAGCAGCTGTTGTGGCTCACCACCACCGGGGCCGCCCCCAGCACGTTTGGCGATATCCTGGGCATCGCTTGGGCCACCTTCGTTGCCTCGGCGGCGCTGTTGGGTCTTGCGCTGTCGATCACCGGCTATGGCCTCCTGCCGCTCAATCCGGTTGAGCGCGTGCTCGCGTTGATCGGGGGGCTCTTGTTGTTGTCGTATGACCCGGTCGTCGACGTGTTCGGCTTCCTGTCGCTAGGCGCCGCGCTTGCCCTCCATGCGCTGCGCGTCCGGGCCCACCGTGCGGCCGCACCGCCGGCGGCCACACCGTCCTAACGGATGGGGGCTTGCACTGCCGAGCCTCCCATCGTCGGCCGTATAAAAGCGAAGGCCTCGATCCGATCGCCTCGGTTCGGGGCCTTGCCGTATGTACCGGTTGTCGGTGCGCAGCGCGCTCCACCCGATTGCTGCTGCTCGCAACCTCAGCCGTGAGCCGGCGCCATTTCGGCATCCTCGGCGGCGGCCGCCGTGGCCGCGCGGGCCTTCTCGCGGGTTTCTTCGCGTCGCCGCAGCACCTCGTAGAGGATCGCGCCGGCGATCGACATCACGATGATGATCACCGCCAGCGCCGAGATGGCCGGCGTGGTGCCTTGGCGCAGGCGACCGGCAAGCACGGTGGTCAAGGTCTTGTCGGCGAGGATCGCGAAAGTTGTGGTGTTGTAGTTCTCAAACGACGACAGGAACGCGATCGCCGCCGCCGAGATCAATGCCGGCTTCAAGAACGGGATCAGCACGTGGAAGAACACCTGCGTATGGCTGGCGCCCAAGTCGAGCGCGGCCTCTTCTTGGCTGCGATCAAACCGCTGCAGGCGCGACATGAAGATGAGCATGCAATAGGCGGCAATAAAGGTCGACTGGCCCAAGGTGGCCAAAAACACCCCATTATAGACGCCGAGCAAGCCCGTGATGTCGGAGATATCCCGCCAGAAAATCACCGTCGAGATGCCCAAAATGACGCCCGGCGTCAAAACCGGCGAAACGACGACGAGATAATAGAGCGAGCGCGCGCGCGAATAGATCTGCGTCATCACCATCGCGCCGGCAAGGCCCAATGGCACCGAAAGGCAGACCACCATGAACCCGATGATCAGCGAGGTTTGCAGCCCCTCCATCAGCCCTCGGTCGGAGAACAGCACGCCGAACCAATCGAGCGTAAAGCCCTGGATCGGCCATGCGGTGGGATACTCCGCCGTATTGAACGCGGTGATCGACATGACGACCAACGGTCCGAACAGGAAGCCGAAGAAGCAGACGAAGTAGAACCCTATCATGAAGCGCCAGACGTGCCGGGAGGTCATCGTGTGATCTCCGAGAAGCTGACGCGGAACAGCCGCATGACGACCATGACGAAGGCAATGCAGGTCAACAAGAGGATGATGGCATAGGCCGATCCCTGGTTCCAGTTGAAGGCCTGGTAGAAGCGGTCATAGACGATCGGCGTGAACCACAAGGTGTTCGGCCCGCCCAGCACGAGAGGTGCGGCGAGCGCGCCCGCCGACAGCATGAACACGAGCGTGCAGCCCGACGCGATGCCCGGCTTGGCGAACGGCATCACCACATTGAGGTGGATGTGCCACCAAGGTGCGCCCAGATCCCGCGCGGCCTCGACTTGATTGCGGTCGAGCGCCTCGATGGCATTGTAAAGCGGGAACATCATCATCAAGAGGTAGGCGTAGGTCAGGCCCGAATAGAGCGCGATATCAAGCCCGATGAAGTTGATCGGCTCGGCGATCAGACCAATACCGACCAGCATATTGTTGATGAGGCCAGAGGTGCCGAACATGATCATGAAGGCAAATGCGCGCAGCAGCTCGTTGACCCAATAGGGCACGATCAACAACAGCATGAACTTGCGCACCACGTTCTCGCGCGCCACCTGCGCCATGTAATAGGCGATCGGGTAGCAGATCATGAAGTTAAGAATGGTGATGAAGATCGACGCAACGATCGTCTGCCAAAACGCATTGAGGTGCGTCACGTTCCAGTTGGCCGTCGACCGCGTCGAGCCATAGAGGAAGTAGCGATAGTTCTCCAGCGTATAGACGTCGTCCGGCCCGCCGCGGCGGGTGGGTGGCAGCTTGGGATGGAGCGAATAATCGACCATGTAGAGCTGCGGCAAGATGATGAGGAACAGCATCCACACGCCAACCGAGCCGATCAGGAAGATCGAGATCGGCCAACCATTGCGCTGCACGAAGGTCTTGTTGTTGGGGTCGGCAAGCCGGCGGCGGTCGATGATCGACATCAACCAAAAGCCCAGGATGATGACGATCGGTCCGCCGAAAATGACGATGGCCGACAGCGTCTTCATGGCTGCACCGCCAGCGCGTGGCCATCAGCCGGATCAAAAACGAGGCCCATGCGATGTCCAGGCGTCAGGTCGACCGCGTCGTCGCGACGGCTCAACGAGACCGTCACCGTTTGCCCGTTGACCGCCTTGGCGAACAGGTGCGTCGTGTTGCCTTCGAACGCGGAGGTCTCCACGGTCGCCTCTACGATACCTGCGCCCGCTGGCGCCAGCCGCAGCCGCTCCGGTCGCACGAAGAACGCCGCCTCTTGCCCCACACCGAGGCCGTGGCCGCGCCGACCGACCATGCGGCCCATCGCCGTTTCCACCTCGGCCATGTCGCCATTGACCGCGATGACCTTGCCGTCAAACCGGTTGTTCTCGCCGACGAACGACGCGACGAACGGGGTTTGGGGGTGGTCATAGACCGTGCGGCCATCGCCGACCTGCTCGACGACGCCATGGTTCATCACCGCCACGCGGTCCGACATGGTCAGCGCTTCGCCCTGGTCGTGGGTGATGTAGATAAAGGTGATGCCCACCCGCTGCTGAATGGCGCGCAGCTCGGTGCGCATGTGCTGGCGCAGCCTGAGGTCAAGCGCCGACAGCGGTTCGTCAAGCAGCAGCACCTTGGGCTCCACCGCAAGCGCACGGGCAATCGCCACGCGCTGCTTTTGACCGCCCGACAATTCCGACACGCGCTTGTGGCCCTGGTCAGGCAGCGCGACGAGGCGCAACAGCTCGGCCACCTTACGATCGCGATCAGCCCGATTGACGCCGCGCACACGCAGGCCATAGCCGATGTTGTCGGCGACCGTCATCAAGGGAAACAGCGCGAGGTTTTGGAAGATGAGCGCCGTGGGGCGCTTGTTGGGGCCGATGCCGGCCATGTTTTGGCCGCCGATCTTCACCGTGCCCTCGGACGGCTCCAAGAAACCGGAGACGGTGCGCAACAGCGTGGTCTTGCCGCACCCCGAAGGGCCCAAGATCGAAAAGAACTCACCCCCTGCAATATGCAGGTTGGCACTCTTCACGGCCGTGAATGATCCAAAGCGGATGCTGACGGACTGAAGCTCAACGGCAGCACTCATGCGCTTGTCGTCTCTCACACGTTCGAGGGGCAAGTACCCAGCGAGGCCCGGATACCCCACGCCCTTGCGGGAACGGGAAGGTCGGGCACGGGAGGCCTTGCAAAATCAAGGCCGACCGGCGGCGCCGGTCACGGCCGAATGGGGCGACAGAAAAGGGCGGCCCCAATAGGGACCGCCCGATGTGTCGAACCTCAGGCCGTCTTGAACTTCTCGGCGTACTGGGTGCGCAGCTCGGCAAACCACGACGGCTCGACCGGACGCCACCACAGCTTCTCCAGCGCGTCGCCCGGATAGGCTTCCTGGAAGATCGCCTTGGCCTTGTCGGACAAGAGCGCGTCGGCGCCCTTGGCGACCGGGTTATAGCCCGAGCCCTCGGCCACCTTGGCGGCGGTCTCAGCGGTGTGGATGTACTTCAGCCACTCATAGGCCTGCTCGACGTTGGCAGCCGCCTTGGTGAGCGCGAAGCCGTCCACCCAGCCGATCGCGCCTTCCTGCGGCGCCATAAAGGTGATCGGCTGACCGGCCTTCTTAAGCGAGATCGCCGGGCCGTCCCAGGTCTGGCCGATGACGACACCGTTGGTCATGAAGCCGTTCTTGGTGGAGTCAGACGAATCCCAGAACTGCTTGATCGACGCCTTCTTGGCGATCGCTTCCTTCAGAAGGACGTCATAGATCTTCTTCATCGTATCCTCGTCCTTATAGGCATCGAGCATACGGTTCGACGGCAACTTGCCGTTCATGTCCATCGTAAGGCCGATGGTGAGCAACAGCGAGTGGGGGCGGCCCTGCGCTTTGCCCTTGAACTCGTCGCTCCACAGCGTGCCGTAGGACAGCGTCTTGTACTCAAGCTTGGCCATGTCGTTGCGCCAGGAGAGCGCTTCCGTGCCCCAGCAGTGCGGCACGTGGTAGAGCTTGCCACCCCAGGTCCAGCTGGTGCGGGAGGCATTGAGCAGCGACGGAATGACGTTGTCGAGCGTCAGCTTCTTCTCGTCGAGCGCGGTGAGAACGCCGAGTTCTTCAAACTGCGGCGCGCGGTCGTGGGTCGGCTGGCACAGGTCGAAGCCCTGGCCGCGGGTCGCCTGCAGCTTGTTGATCTGCTCTTCGTTCTGCGAGAACGGGGTCAGGTTGACCTTGATGCCGGTCTTCTTCTCGAAGTCGGGAACCACCGGATTGGGAAGTTCGTCGTCCCACACGAGAAGGTTCAATGAACCCGACGACGACAGCGCGTCCTTGACGTACCAGGGACCCACAGCGGCGACGCCCGCGGCAGCGGCGGTCGCCTTCAGGATGGTCCGGCGGCTAAAGGCCTTCGCAGCGCGGACGGTCAGTTCGGCCGAGGTGGGCGGTTTCCGAGTTTCCGACATATCCGTTACCCCTCTTGATAAGACGCCTTCATGGCGTGGACGTGAGTTTTGATGTCCGCCGAAAGGCTAGCCTAGGGTTAGTCCCCGCGCAACGGGCCCTTGGCGGCGCAAAGGCTGCGATTTAGGCAGTGATCAGGATGCTAAATTTGCGGGCAGAATTGGAAAAATAATCTATTGGTCAACAGTTTAAGGCGAATACCCAACGCGGGGAGACAGGCCGGTGGGTGTTCGTCGACCAGCGCAAACGCCTCATGATTGCATTTAGAGGTTGATGCTCGTATTGGCCGCAAATCTGACGGCCCGGCGACCCGGGCCTTCCCGTTTTGCCAAGAAATTCAGCATCTGCACGGCCTTGCGGCATCTTGATGCCACCGATCGCGGCGCCGATCCGGTCGCGCTGATGCACCCTTGAAGGCCCTGGCGGACCGTCTTGCTTCATCTGGCACCACAACACGGTGCCATGTGTCCCCGGTCCGATGCACCCGTCACTTTGCCGGCTGGATGCTTTCAAGGATTTTCCCGATCGTTTCGGCGTTGCGCTGCTCCGCGCCCGGCACGTACCAGCCGGTGAAGACGAGCGCCGTCGTTTCATTCACCGGTACACCGATCACCTCTACCACGGTGGGCTTGCCCTCCGCGTCGGTCCCCTTCGCCTCGGAGCGCAGGCCTGACCAGGTATTGAAGTTGCCGGTGGTGGGTTGCGCGGGAGCGTCGAGCTTGGCGCCTTGGCTTGCCACCCATTCGAACGCCGCCAGCATGGCATCCGCCAGGCCCTTGTTCTGCGCTTCGATCCGGGTCACCTCGACGCCAATATAGATGTCGCCATCATCTGAGGTGGCCTCGACACCGGTGTCGGTGAGCGACGGGCCCCAGCTGTCTGGGATGGTGATCACAGCGACCGGCGGCGTGCCAAGCTTGAATTCACCCGCGACCGCGGCGCTCTCCAATCCCAACACAAAAGCGAACGCGAGCCCCAGCGTCCGAACCATCCCCGATCCCACTGCCATGGCACACTCTCCTTGCAAACGCTGAACGGGTGGCAAAGACCGCGCCGCTCGTCAATCCGGTCGACGCCGGAGGTGAAGAGGGGCGTCCTTCAATCCCGTGAAATGATCAGTCAAACCGCGGCAGCCCCGGGTCGCCCGCAAGCACCAGGGCGAAGTAGTCTGTGAAGTCAGCGCGCATCGCCACCACGTGATCAGCGCACCGTTCGGCCAGCGCCGCCTCATAGAAGGCCACCTCTTGGGTGCGGCACAACAGAAACTTCGCCGCCGCGCTCAACGATTCCCGGTCAATGACGGCGAGCACCCGCCAATCGGGATGGCGCGCCAACGCCCGCTCCACCGTGCCGGCTAAGCGGGGATACAGCGGGTGCAGCATGTCGTCCAACAGCACCAGCCCGCGCGGATGCATGAGCGCGAAGGTGAGCTCCAAGTCCGCCGCCAATGAGGCCTCCGCGTGGTCGCCATCCACATGGGCGAACCGCACCGGACCGGAACCCAAAAGGCCACCAAGCGACGCCACCGTGTGATCGCGCACGTCAGCCTTGAGCGTGATCACCCGCCCGTCACCCACCCCGTGGGCGGCCATATTGGCCTCAAACGCGTCGCGGGTCTGAGGGGAGGGCCACTCGAAATGATCAATCGCCAGACAGCGCTCGCCGGCCGTCAGCCCCAGCGCCATCGCCACGGTGAAACGCCCCTCGAAGCAGCCGATCTCCAGGACATGCCCGCCAATCCCCGCCGCGCGCTGCGCCCCCATCGCCACGCCCGCCACCGCTGCGGCAAACCGCGACGACATGCCCCGCACGGCGAAGTAATGCTGCGCCAAATGATGATCGAGCTCGGCATGGCCGGTGGACGGGTAGGGCAGCATGGGGCCTCGCGGGCGAAACGGGTGAAGGATGCGGCCCGCTTGATAGCGCACGTCGCCGCCGTTTGCACCCACGCAGGCCGCGCGGCCGATCGCCCGTGTCAAATCCGCGGCGCGTTGGCGAAGCCCTTGCCGATAATGGGACCGGTCGGGCGGCCCGTGGGTGAGCCGCCGGCGGGCTCCAGCGTGATTTCATAGAGCTGGTTGGCGCGCGGGGCGGGCAGGCTCGGTCCCTCCAGCAGCGTGGCGCGCACGGTCTCCAAAAGACCCATAGAGACCGGCCCGGTGGCCGGATCCGGCAACGTCCACACCTGCAGCGTCCGGCCTTCGGGCACGTCGATCGCTTTCAGCGGCACCACACGGATGCGGCGATCATCGAGCGCCTCCACGATCGACACCGGCTCAGCGCGTTCATTGAGAAGCACCACGACAAGGCGCGGCGCGGGCGCGCGGACGCTTAGATAAACGCTGCTGATGCCCACCACGCCAACCAACGCCGCTGCCGCAAAGCCGCGCCAAAACGCCCGTCGGTCAAGGCTGGCCGGCGCGCGGGGCCGTTCGAATGCCACCACGTTGGACCCCGACGCCTGATCCGGCGCGCCAAGCCCGGCCTCGATGCGCGCCCATAGCGCCTCGCTGGGGGGCGGGCCGTCGGCCGTCAGGTCGAGCCCAACGAACCGATCCCGTGTCGCTGCCACCAGTCGAGCCAAGCCTGGTTCTGCGGACAGCCGCGCCTCGAAGCCCGAGCGCGCGGGCTCATCCATCAGCCCCAGCACATACTCATGCGCGGCGAGCGCGTCAGCTGTCAGATCATCCCGGTCGCGGGGGTCGCGCTCGCTCGTCATGTCATGCAGTCCTTCAACGCCGCCAGCGCGCGACGGACCCACGATTTCGCCGTGCCCACCGGCACCTTAAGCAGGCCGGCGATCTCGCCATGGGAATAGCCGGCCACATACGACAACAACACGCTGCGCCGCTTCGCCTCGTCGAGCGCCTCCAGGCACCCACGCAGCCGATCCTCGCGCGGCAGCCGGTCAAACGCGTCGTCGACCACCGTCATGCGATCGGTCAGCGCGGTCACGTCGTCGATATCCAATAAATCCTCGCGCGCGCCATCGCGCACCACGTTGAGCGCCCTGTGCCGCACGATCGTGTAGATCCAGCCGCGCGCCGAGCCGATCGAGGCATCGAACGTGACGGCTTTTTGCCAGATCTGGATCATGGCCTCCTGCACCACCTCTTCGGCCAGCGCCCGCCGCCGCACGATGCGCTCCGCGATCGCCACCAGCCGGCTCGCTTCGGCGTCATAAAGCCGGCGGAGCGCCAAGCGGTCGCCACGCGCGCAAGCGGCCAACAGCGCCGCATGGTCGATCGTGCCCGTCTCCATCCTCGTGTGATCCGCCTCGTCCGGCCCGGTTGGCCATCTCGCCATTGTCTTACCGGTAACACGGCGCGGCCTCCATTTGGATGCGGGCGCGCCGGACAAATTTTTTTTGAGCCGCTGCATCCAAACGCGGGGCCTGCCGGGTTGTCCCTCATGAGACCGCCGTTTTGACCCGAACGCCTAGCGAGCGCCGGGTCGGGGCGGCTCGGGGGCGATGCGGCCGACGTGATCGGCGGGATTGCTCCGACAGTGAAGCACCCAGGGCTTGGCCCCCGCGCGATCACCGCGCCCAGGGGCACAGCCAAACGAGACAGACCTCAGGAGACCGTCACATGAACGCGAAATCCATCCTCGTCGCCGCCGCCCTCTCGCTCACCGCCGGCACCGCGTCGGCCGCCGGCATGACCGGCGCATCGGGCACCGCCGTCGGCCTCGTCGGCGACGCCACCTTGGTCGTCATTGATGTTGCCGAGGCCGGTGTCATCCGCACCTTGAAGGTCGAGGGCGTCAACAAGCTCCTCGGCATCGACATGCGGCCGTCCAACAAGATGCTCTATGGCGTCGGCGAGAACGGCGTGGTCGTCACCATCGACCCGATGACCGGCCAGGCCCGCCCGGTTGCCAAACTCGACACCACGCTGAACCCCGGCGTCGGCGCCATCGTCGACTTCAACCCGGTCGCCGACCGGCTCCGTTTCATGGGCACGGACGGCACCAACCTGCGCGTCGACGTGGATGCCGGCAAGGTCACCGTCGATGGCAAGCTGGCGTTTGAGGAGGCCGACATGCATAAGGGCGAGATGCCCCGCATCGTTGCCGCCGCCTACACCAACGCCGCTGGCAAGCCTGAAAAGACCGCAATGTACGACATCGACGCCAAGATCGGCGCGCTCATCCAACAAACGAAGCCCAATGACGGCGTGTTGAAGTCAATTGGCAAGCTCGGCGTCGAGCTGGGCGCCTCAGTCGCCTTCGACATCCAGACGACCGCCGACGGCAAGAACACCGCTTGGCTCGTCACCGCCGGCAAGCTGCACACCGTCGCCCTCGACACTGGCAAAGCCACCATGGTTGCCCCCATCGCCGGCCTCCCCGGCGACCTGCGCGACGTCACCTTCGTGCCCGCCCAGTGAGCTAAAACGTCGACACCCGTCGGCTACTCAAACGTCCAAGACCGGCCGCGACCTCTTGCGAGGCTCGCGGCCGCTCAGCTGTCAGCTGTCAGCGGTCTGTCATCTGTTCGTTATGCCTCGGACAAACACGAGCCCTAACCCAAAGGAGGTGATGGCTCACCCAGGAGATGACCATGCTGATGAAATCCCTTCTCGCCGCCACGGCCTTGATCTTGGCGGTCCCCACGTTCGCGCAAGCCGAGGGCGTTGAGTTCCCGGCCAAGATCGTCGGTCACGTGGTGCTGCCCGCCGCCACGTTCATTGATCCGCCGGCCGACGCGCCCGCTGATCTTTTGGTGTCGGGTAAGTTCGCGTCGAGCCCGGTTCGCAACGAGGTGATCGGCTCCGCGGAAGGCCGCTCCGCCGGCCGTCCGACCGGCATCAAGCTGCCGTTTAAGGGGCAGCCGGTTCAGGGCCACTCCGGGATTCAGGCCATGGCCGACGGGACCTATTGGGTTGTCACCGACAATGGCTTTGGCTCCAAGGCCAATTCGCCCGACGCCGCGCTGTTCCTCTCGCACTACAAGATGAACTGGCAGGCCGGGACCGTCGAACGGCTCAAGACCGTGTTCCTGCATGATCCCGATAAGAAAGTGCCGTTCCGCGTCGTCCATGAAGGCACCGAGAAGCGCTATTTGACGGGAGCGGACTTCGACCTCGAA
>CALSBD010000006.1:0-18469 GCA_943373055.1 Rhizobium sp. Q54 | reverse complement strand
GGGCCGGATCGGTGCCCTCAAGGCTCGCACAGCCGATCAACACGTCCATGTCGTGATCGAGAATGTAACGCCACACGCCCGCCCACAGCAGTTCGACCGTACGCTTGGAGCGATAGGGCTTGAGGACGCACGAGCGGCCAAGCTCCATGAACCGAACGCCCGGATGGCGCGCCATCAGCGGGGCGAGGTCATACTCGCTGGCGCTGTAGAAACCGTCGTGCCGCTCGGCAACGGATTGGCGCAGCAGCCGATAGGTGCCGACAATCGCCGGCTTGCGGCCGCCCAGCCCCGGGCGTGCCTCGGCGGTGTCGAGGACGAGCATGTGGTCGCAAATGGCGTCGAAGGCGTCCGCATCGCGGCGGGTGAACAAGGTCATCGCATCGGCGATCGCCGACATTTCTTCATAGAAAATGCGATACCGCAGGTTCTGCGCCTTAGCGACTTCGCCGACGGTGCGCGCGAGCCGGGTCTCCAGCGTGCCGATGCGGCCGAGCGCGGGGGTTTCCTTGCGGCCGGGCAGCGGGCCGATCGGCATGGGAATGCCAGGAAGCCAAGGCATCTCGCCGGCAGGGAGCGTCCAAGCGGGCAAGCGCAACGGGCGCGGCGCGGATCGAGACGGCGTGACAGTCGACATCTGCACCCTCGGATCGGGGGCCGGAGGAAGCCTCCGGCAGGCATGCGGGGTATGGCATGATCAGGGGCCGAGGGGCCCGCGGCACCTGGCGACCATACTATGTTGCCGGCTATGTAGAGCGTCGCGCGTCTCTTGTCGCGTCTTACGACCGAATCGCCTCGCCGCCTCATCACCGTTCGCGGCAATAAACATGGTCAGTCGACAACTTGATGACAGGCCCCGCGACGTGCCGTCGCAAGAGGGGTATGACGATCCAGAAAGCATCAATTCGGCCATGGCTGGACTTGCGAGGGCGCCGGCTAACAGCGCTCTTTGATCTGATGAAATCAGATCGGCGCTCTCTGTTTTCGATTTCGCGTCCCCTGTTCCAGGTCCCGGTTTCCACGCCTTGGGCGTATGCGTCTGGCAATCCGCCGACCGCCTCAGCGCGCCGGGCGGGTCAGCACGAACAGGTTGCCGATGATGACGAGGCCGAGGCCAACAAATGCCGGTGCGGTCCACTGATAGCCTTCGAACACGGTGGAGATGAGCAGCGCGAAGACGGGAAACAAAACCGTGGCGTAGCCCGCCCGCGCCGCGCCGATGCGGCCGAGTAAGGTGAGATAGGCGGCAAACGCGATCACCGACGACATCAAGGACAGCCACAACAGCGACACCACATAAGGCAGCGTGAAGGCGAAAGTGAACGGCAAGCCTTGCGCGGCGGCGAGCAACGCCAGGAATGCAGTGCCATACAGCATGCCCCACGCGGCGGACGGCAAGATCGGCAGCTTGTCGCGTTGGGCGACCGAGGACGCCATGTTGCCGAGGCAAAACGAGAGCGTGCCGGCCACGCACAAGAACAGCCCCCACGCGGAGGCGGCATCAAAGCCGGTGCGGGCGATTTGCGGCCAGAACATCGCGGCAATGCCGGCAAAGCCCAAGAGGCCACCGATCAACACCCGCCGCTCGATACGCACGCCCAATAAGGCGGCGCCCAGAAACATATTGAACACCGAGGCGAGCGAGAACACGACGGACAAAAGCCCCGAGGGGATCGCCGCCGCGCCGTAGTAGAACAACAGAAAATTGGACGAGAACATCAAGACGCCCATCAGCGCGAAGCGGGCATGAACGTGGAGGGGAAACACCACGCGCTCGCGCCGGGCCAACGTCCACACCCACATGCCGATCGCCGCCAAGCCGAAGCGCCACACCAGCGACACCTCGGGCGCGACCGGCGCGGTCACTTGGAAGGTGATGCCAATCCAGCTCGTGCTCCACACAAGAATGATCGCCGCATACAACAGCCCATCAAACGCGGTCAAAACCGGAGCTGCCGGTGGCCGCGCGGCGGGCGGGGCTAGGTCAGAGTCACTGGGCAGCGGGGCAATCGTTTCGGGCATGGGGACGCCTGGTTAGGTCGCAAAGGATGTCGCGAGGGGCCGTCGATCGGCCCCTCAATAGGCAGCAAATCCAGCGACGACCAATTCATTTTGCGGCGCCCAATCATCGTCTTTGAGAATGCGGGCACCGGTGAGGAGCGGACGGTCACACCCCGCGGGCGCGGCGGCTCGCCACCTCGACCAGCAACGCCGCCACACCCATTGCGGCGATGGTGAGGACGAGCGGCCAGGCCGTGCCGCCGATCTGGTGGCCAAGGCCGATGCCGACGGCTGCGCCAAACGTCATTTGCAGGAAGCCGGTGAGCGAAGAGGCGGTGCCGGCGCGATCGGGGAACGGCATCAAGGCGCCCGCCTGGGTCTGCGGCAGGCCAATGCCCACCCCGACCATATAGAGCATCATCGGCGCGACGATTTCAGCGGGGTGGCCAAGGCCGCTGGCAAGCCCCGCCACCATCAACAGGCCACCACCGGCCAGCGCCAACGCGCCCCAGCGGATCGCACCGGCGATGCCGATGCGGCGCACCACGCGCTGGCCAATCAAGGTGCCGACCACATAGGCTGCCGCGCACAGGCCAAAGGCGATGCCGTAGATGATTTCGGACAAGCCGTAGAGCGTCTGCAGCACGAAGGACGACCCGGAGATGAACGCGAACAGGCCGCCATAGGTGAGACAGACGAGCACCGCGTGCGGTCGGTAAACCTTGCTTGCCCACACGCCGGCAAAGCCGCGCGCGATGCCGCCCGGCGTCAGGGGCTCGGTGACCCGCGTCTTGATGGTTTCGGGCAGGCCGAAGCGCACCATCAGCCCGGCCATCAGGCCGAAGATCAACGCGGCGAAAAAGCTCGCGCGCCAGCCGAACAAGGTCTCCAGAATGCCGCCGATCAAGGGGGCGACGGCAGGCACGAGACCCATGAACGAGCCCATGCGCGCCAGTTCCTGGCCCGCGCGCGGTCCCTCATAGAGATCGCGCGCGATCGAGCGGGCGAGCACGATGGGGGCGGAGGCGCCAAAAGCTTGGAAGAAGCGGGCAACAATCAAGACCTCGATGGAGGCGGCGACCGCGCAGGCGAGCGTGGCGACGCTATACATAAAGAGGCCGGCCATCAGGATCGGTTTGCGGCCCCGTCGATCTGCAAGCGGTCCCCACAGGATTTGCCCCCCGGCAAAGCCGGCGAGGAAGGCGGACAGGGTGTATTGCACCTCAGCAGGCGTCGCGGTCAGATCAAGCCCGATCGCTGGCAGCGAGGGCAGGTACATGTCGGTCGACAGCGGCCCGAGCGCGGTCAACAAAGCCAACAAGGCGGTCAATGCGAGGGTGTCGGGCTTGAGCACGGAAGACCGCCTTGCGTGTGGCGCGGGGGGCAATCCCGCGGTCGGACCTTTCGTCTAGATCAGATTGAACAGGGATGGAATCGCAATCTGATCTATCGTTTTGGCTTTGCATGCGTTTAGGCGTAAGCGCGCGGGTGCGCTGTTGTGTGCTTGCTTCAAGAGCACACCAATGCGGCAAAGCCCCCTTGGCGGGGGATGGCAATGGGGGGATCGTCATGACGGATTTGGCGGCGGGCTTGCAGCGCGATGAGGACGGAGTGGTGCGTTGCTGGTGGCCGGGCACCTTGCCTCTTTACGTTGAGTATCACGACACCGAATGGGGCCGCCCGCTCGCCGATGACACGCGGCTGTTTGAGAAGATTTGCCTGGAGGGATTTCAGTCCGGCCTCTCGTGGATCACGATCCTTAAGAAGCGGCCGGCGTTTCGGGCGGCGTTCGCCGGGTTTGACATCGAGGCGCTCAATGCCTTTGGCCCGGCCGACGTGGAGCGGCTGATGGGCGATGCCGGCATTGTGCGCCATCGCGGCAAGATCGAAAGCGTGCTCAACAATGCGCGCCGGGCGCGGGCGCTGAAGGACGAGTTCGGATCGATCGCCCGGTTCGTCTGGCGGTTCGAGCCCGATGACGCCGACCGGCCCGCAGTGATGGACCACGCCACCGCCCTATCGATGCCGCGCTCCAAAGCGAGCGAGGCGATGTCGAAAGAGTTGCGCAAACGGGGCTGGAGCTTTGTGGGTGCCACGACGCTGTACGCCTTCATGCAGTCGAGCGGCCTCGTCAATGATCACCTTGAGGGATGCGCGATCCGACCGGTCTGTGAGGCGGCGCGCAGCGCATTCAAGCGACCTTGACACTCGCATGTGTAAGGTCCGGTTGACTACTTAGCGGAAGGTTGCACCCTTGCGAAACCATGAGCCTGCCCAAGGGCTTACGGAAATATCCGGATCATACCTACGGATGAACACGTAATTTTCGTCTTGTAGAGAAACCAAATTCGCATTATTTCCGTAGATGCGACTGAAGCATGGAGGTTGCGGCGAGTTCCCCCCGATCGACCCGCCCCAACCAGCCAACGGCATCCATGCTTCCTCCCAGACGGCGGCTTCCCCCGATCGGCCGCTCGGTCTGCTAGAGGCCGCGCCCCCCGAGCGCGGCCTCTTTTTTGTCTTTGACACCCCTCATCGTCAAGCACTTGCCTCGCTCCAGCCGCGCCAATCGCGCCGCTGAGGCCGCGCGGCAATTGCTGCATTCGCGCGGCCAAGGCCGCGCTTTAGCGCGCGCCAAAACGAGGCCTTGACATCCGGCCCGGCAAATTATTAAATCAACTTAATTTAATAGAGCGTCCGATCGCAGAGGTGAGAACACCCGGGTCGAGGCGCCGATCTCCTGGGAGGAGACATCGTGGTGGCCCCGCTTCATGGCGGACGTGGCGTGCAAGCCACGCATCTGCGCCGTACCAATGAACGCCTTGTGCTGCAGTGTTTGCGGCGCACCGGCGAGGCGTCCAAGGCGGACCTCGCGCGGGCGACGCACCTCACCAGCGCAGCCGTTGGTGGCATCATCGCCGATCTGGAAAGAATGGGCCTGATCGAAACCGTTGGCAAGCGGCAGGGTGCACGCGGTCAACCGGCAACCCTGATCAAGCTCAACCCGACCGGCGCCTATGGCATTGGCGTTCGCCTAGACCGCACCGCGATTGAAACGGCGCTCGTCGATTTCACTGGCAGCGTGCTGCATCGCAAGATGCACGACACCGTGCTGCCGGCGCCGGAAGAGGCGATCGCGCTCATCTTGCGCGACATCGAGGACATGCGGCGCATCCCCTCCCCGCAGCACCGCTCGCGGATCGCCGGGATCGGCCTTGCCCAACCGTATAATCTGGAAGCGTGGCTCAGCGAGCTGGACTTGCCGGCCGAGCTGTTCCGCCGCTGGCGCGATGTTGACTTGCGCGCGGAGCTGGAGCGCGAGGTCAGCTTGCCAGTGACGGTGGAAAACGACGGCAACGCAGCGACCATCGCGGAGCTGTTCCACGGCCTTGGCCACGCCCATGATGACTTCCTCTATCTTTATATTGGCGCGGCGATTGGCGGCGGGGTGGTGATTGGCGGCGATTGCCTGACCGGCTCGCGCGGCAATGGCGGCGACGTGGCGGTGATGCTGGTGCCACCGAGCCGTCTGGCTTCAGCGGGCGCCAACCGCGCTGGCCACGATATCTTGTTGAGCCGCGCCTCCCTCAAGGCACTTGATCGTCATCTCAAGCACCACGGCCAGGCCGTGACGGGCATGGTTGCGCGTCAGGAGGCCGTCGCCAAGGGCGGTGTGGCGGTGCGCGAATGGCTCGATGACTGCGTCGACGCGCTGGTGCCCGCGATTTTGAGCGCCAGCGCCATTCTCGACGTGCCGATGGTCGTGATCGACAGCGATCTGGGGCAGAGCCTGCTTGATCCGCTGGTGCCGCTGCTGAAGGCGCAGCTTGCCAGCCATGTGCCGGAAGCCCGCCAGGCGCCCGAGGTCGTGGTGGGCAGTTTTGGCGCCGATGCCGGCGCGATCGGTGCGGCCACCATCCCGATGTTCTTCTCGTTTGCTCCGCGCGCCTCGACTTTGGCGCGCGCGGGCCTTGACCGCGAGGTGAGTGACCATGTCCCGCTCGTCTGAGACCTCGAACGTGGTGGACCTGCCGAAGGGCACGCGACCGATCCTGGAAATGCGCGCCATCTCCAAGACCTTCCCCGGCGTGCGCGCGCTCAACGGGGTCGACCTCACCGTCCATGCCGGCGAAGTGCATGCGCTGATGGGCGAAAACGGCGCGGGCAAGTCCACTCTCATGAAAATCCTGTCGGGCGCCTATCGGCCCGACCCGGGCGCAACGATCCGTCTCAATGGCGAGCCGGTCTTGATCGACGGCCCGCTGGCCGCCAAGCGGCTGGGCATCGCGGTCATTTATCAGGAGCTGTCGCTGTCACCGAACCTGTCGGTGGCGGAGAACATCTATCTCGGCCGCGAGCCGCGGCGCGGCCCGGCGATTGACCGGGCTGAGATGGAGCGCGGCTGCGCGGACATCCTGGGCCGGCTTGGCGCCTCGTTTCGTCCCACGACGCGGGTCAGCGATCTGTCGATCGCCGAGCGGCAAATGGTGGAGATCGCCCGCGCGATCCACGCCAACGCCCGCATCCTGGTGATGGACGAGCCGACCACCGCGCTGTCGTCGCGCGAGACGGACCGGCTGTTTGCCCTCATCAAGCAGCTGCGCGCCGAGGGGCTGGCGATTGTCTACATCTCGCACCGCATGGCGGAGGTGTATGAACTGTCCGACCGCTGCTCGGTGCTGCGCGACGGCACCTATGTGGGCACGCTGTCACGCGAGGAGCTGTCGGCTGATCGGCTCGTCAAGATGATGGTCGGGCGCGAGCTGTCGGGCTTCTACACCAAGGACCATGACGCTTCCGCGGCCGCGAAGGGCGCGGTGGTGCTCAGCGTGCGCGATATGGCCGATGGCCACCGGGTCAAGGGCTGCTCGTTCGATGTGCATGCCGGCGAGGTGCTGGCGATCGCCGGTCTTGTCGGCTCCGGCCGCACGGAGCTCGCGCGGCTCGTGTTTGGCGCCGAAGCGCCCGTGTCGGGTCGCGTGGAGCTGATGGGTCGACCGCTCAAGATATCAAAGCCGGCCGACGCGATCCGCGAGGGCATCGTCTATCTGACCGAGGACCGCAAGGCGCAAGGCTGCTTCCTCGACATGACGGTGGGCGAGAACGTCAACCTCGCCGTGTTTGGCCGCGACGCGCGCAAGGGCGTGCTCAACCTCGCCAAGGCCAAGGCGCGCGCGCTCGCCGCCATCAAGGCGCTGACCATCCGCGTGCCCGGCCCCGGCACCAATGTGGGCGCGCTGTCGGGTGGCAATCAGCAAAAGGTGCTGTTGTCGCGCCTGTTGGAGACCGAACCGAAGGTGTTGATCCTTGATGAGCCGACCCGCGGTGTCGACGTGGGCGCCAAGTCGGAGATCTACAAGATCATCGACGATCTCGCCCGCTCGGGGGCTGCGGTGATCGTGATCTCGTCGGAGCTGCCCGAGGTGGTCGGCATTGCCGACCGGGTCGTCGTGATGCGCGAGGGCGAGATCATGGGCGAGGTCGGTGGCGCCTCGGGCGTCGCCATCAGCCAAGAATCGATCATGGAACTGGCGACCGGCGTGAAGCGCCTCGCCCAGGCGAGCTGAGGAGCCACACAGATGACTGACACCACAAGCTCCGCGTCGGCCACCGCCTTTGCCCAGGCCGAACTGAAGAAACAGCGCATGCAGGCGCTGATCCGCACGCTGGGCATGCTGCCCGTGCTGCTCGTAATGTGCATTCTGTTCCAGCTCCTCACCTTATGGGTGACCGGTGAGGCGCGGTTCCTCTCCTGGCGCAACCTCGCCATCATCGCCGAGCAAGCCTCCATCAACACCGTGATCGCGGCGGGCATGACATTCGTCATTCTGACCGGCGGCATCGACCTGTCGGTCGGCTCGATCCTGGCGGCGGCTGCGGTGGTCGCGCTGCAGGTGTCGCAGATCGATGGGTTGGCATGGCTGACCATCCCGGCCGGTCTCGCCGCGGGGCTGCTGTTTGGCCTCGTCAACGGCGCCTTGATCGCGCTGTTGAAGCTGCCGCCGTTCATCGTGACGCTGGGCTCGCTGACCGCGGTGCGCGGCGTGGCGCGGCTCATCGCCAACGACACCACCGTGTTCAACATGGAAGCGCCGCACATGATGCTGATGGAGAAGTTCCTCGGCTTCCCGTGGCTCGTCTATATCGCGATCGCCGTGGTGTTCGCCTCGTGGTTCATCCTGCGGCGCACGGTGTTGGGCATGCATGTCTATGCGGTGGGCGGCAATGAGAGCGCGGCGCGGCTGTCGGGCATCTCGGTGCCCAAGGTGCTCCTGTTCGTCTATGGCATGTCGGGCCTGTGCGCGGGCCTGGGCGCCATTATGGTCACGTCGCGGCTGGGCGGCGCTAACGGCTTGCAGCTTGGCCAGAGCTACGAGCTCGATGCCATTGCGGCGGTCATCTTGGGCGGCACGTCGTTTGTCGGCGGTATCGGCTCGATCTGGGGCACGCTGATTGGCGCGCTCATCATCGCGGTGTTGTCCAATGGCCTCGTCCTCTTGGGCGTGCCGGACGTGTGGCAATACATCGTCAAGGGTCTCGTCATCATCGGCGCGGTGTTGCTCGACCGGTTCCGGTTGGGCCAAGGCGCGCGCACCTGACGGTGAGCCCGCATTCGAATTCCGGTTCACCGGAACAGCCGCCGGACCTGGTCGCGCCGGCGGAAAGTTCAAAGACCAAGTGGAGGAAAGACAATGTTCAAGACGGTTCTGATGGCGGGCGCCGCGCTCGCCCTGACGCTTGGCGCGGCCCAGGCGAAGGAATTGAAGTCGATCGGCGTGTCGCTGGGCTCGATGGGCAACCCGTTCTTCGTGGCGCTCGCCAACGGCGCGACGGCCCAGGCCAAGGCGATCAACCCGAACGTCAAGGTCACCGCGGTCGGCTTCGAATATGACCTCAACAAGCAAGTCGAGCAGATCAACAACTTCATCGCCGCCGGCGTCGACATGATCCTGTTGAACCCGGGCGACCCCAAGGCGATCACCCCGGCGATCAAGCGCGCCCAGGCGGCCGGCATTGTCGTCATGGCCGTCGACACGGCTGCCGAAGGCGCTGACGCCACCGTGACCACCAACAACGTCCAGGCCGGCGAGATCGCCTGCCAGTACATCGTCGACAAGCTGGGCGGCAAGGGTGACGTGATCATCCAGAACGGCCCGCAGGTGTCGGCGGTGATCGACCGCGTCAACGGCTGCAAGGCGGTGTTTGCCAAGGCGCCGGGCATCAAGGTGCTGTCGGACGACCAGGACGCCAAGGGCTCGCGCGAAGGCGGCCTCAATGTCATGCAGGGCCACCTGACCCGCTTCGCCAAGATCGACGCGGTGTTCGCCATCAATGACCCGCAGGCGATCGGCACCGACCTTGCCGCCAAGCAGGCCGGCCGCAACAACATCATCATCACCGCCGTCGACGGCGCCCCGGACATTGAGGCCTCGCTGAAGGATCCGAAGTCGCCGATGATCCACGCCTCGGCGTCGCAGGACCCCTACGCGATGGCGCAGCTCGCCGTCCGCATCGGCAATGACATCCTCAACGGCAAGAAGCCGGAGAAGCAGGTCACCCTGATGCCGTCGACCCTCGTCACCCGCGACAACGTCGGCCAGTACAAAGGCTGGTCCACCCCGCGCTGAGCGAGGCTTGGGACATCAAGCGGGGGCACGCCCGCGACGGAGTTGAGACTGAGGCGCCGGGAGACCGGCGTCTTTTTTTGTTTTGGGGGCGCGTTTCTCGAAGAGAATGACGAGGGAATATTCGAACGACAATGCTAACGACTAAAACTGCGTTTCTCATAACCGTGTCAACGCGCTTGCAAGTTTGGCATGTGTGGGTTAGTCTTTGTATATAGAAGCGGCTTCCGCTCGCGTTTGGATCATCCTCGGCTGGCCTGTGAGGATACACGGTCGCAAAGCGGTAAGGTACCAGCGCCTGAGATAGGGTTCGCGCCTATCGGGCCGCTCTTTGCCAAGCAACTACAACATCTCGCATATTTCGTTTGGGTATTGCTGTCGTGATGCTCCAAATATGGAGGCCTGGGTCCCACTGGCAAATGATGTGATGAAATTGTCTACCATCTTCTCTGATGAGAACCATTCTTCCGTCTTGTTGGAATCCCAAGTGGGTCACTTGGTCTAATACAAAACGAACGTACGCGTGAACTGTTCTAAAGCCAAAGGACGCTATTTGTTTAATGCGGTCGGGCTTAGCTTGAATGTGTTCAAGGCCAAAGCCGCCTGTTCGCCCCTCAACTCCATTCAAGAGTTTAATAGGACCAAGACGAGCACCTACTAGATCCTCCCAATCGCGCAAAAGCTCGCACTCCACGCTGCGACCGTGCGCGTCAAATGCAGTTCTCTTCTCGCGCGGGATGATCGGCAATATGGGTCGCATTACCCCATTAATACCAGTGCGATTAGAAAGATGCAACACACTCCTGTGTAGGTTAAAATTTTGACGTTTACTAGTGTTGCAGCTTACCTGTTCTAGAGTCCAGAATACTCACACATGCTAATATTTGATTGGACTACGTTGTTTCGCAACGTCAAACTAGCAGTTTTTTCTTTAGGTGCGCTGAAGGGCCAATGACGCTGTAAAGTGAGCGACATATGATAATGATTCGATCAATATCGAGGCGTGCTACCATAACAAATCTTCACCACCTCAAGCCAGTGAGCTCATGTCCGGTCGTTCCCAGATGACCGCAGGAACCAGTTCGGCCAGATTTTCGAGCGTCAAATCCTTGCGGTCGACGTGGTTCGCCAAAATCAACTCGACCGCCACGTCATCCAGCACCTCCTTGAACTCGTCGAGCGTCTTTGTTTCGATGTGGAGGCCCTTGATGTCGCTCTCGGAGACGTAGACTTGCGCCTCTCCGTCCCAGATGGCGCGAACGAAGAAGGTGCGGCGCA
Organism: Rhizobium sp. Q54; assembly: GCA_943373055.1. Lineage (GTDB taxonomy): Bacteria > Pseudomonadota > Alphaproteobacteria > Rhizobiales > Ancalomicrobiaceae > CALSBD01. The sequence goes on along the minus strand of CALSBD010000006.1, from coordinate 7,568 downwards.
TGGGGGGCTCCATCATGGCGTCAAGTTGTGGGTGCCGTTGGCTTGAACACTAGCGCGAAACGCGTGGGTTGGAAAGAAAACCGCAGTTCACTCCCCGCGACCCCGCCCCCCACGCACCCTCCCGGACTTGATCCCGCCGCATCGGCGTCGTCTGGTGGGATCGGGAGCGCGGGGGCGCTTGGGTGGGACGTCGCATTATGGGCATCGCGCGATGGGTGGTGGGCCTTGGCCTCGTGGCGGCGGTCGCGGGCGGAGCGTATGCCTGGACGATCAGGCCGCTCCCCGTGACGGTGGCGAGCCCGACGCGGGGCACGGCGGCGGAGGTGGTTTATGCCGCCGGCGTCGTCGAGCCGCGCCGGTGGGCGAAAGTCACGACCGTCGTGCGTCGGCACATCATCGATCTGTGTCATTGCGAGGGGCAGCCGGTGATCGCTGGCCAAATCCTCGGGCGGCTGGATGATCAAGATGCCCGCGCGGCGATGCGCGAACTGGAAGCGCGCGAGCAGTTCGCCAAGGGCGAGCTCGACCGGGCGGTCGATCTCCTGGAGCGGCGGGTGACCAGCCAGCAGGCCTATGAGCGTGCGTCGGCCGAGCTCGGCCAGGTGCGCGCCGCGCTGGCCGCCGCGCGGGCAAAGCTCGATGATTATATCCTGCGCGCACCGCTGGAGGGCATCGTTCTGCGCCGCGATGGTGAGGTCGGTGAGGTGGCGGAGCCGGGGCAAATCCTGTTTTGGGTCGGCAATCCGAAGCCCCTCGAAGTGGTCGCCGATGTGAATGAGGAAGACATCCCCAAGGTTCAGGCCGGCCAGTCGGTGCTATTGCGGTCCGATGCGTTCCCCGACCGGCCGGTGACGGCGACGGTGGCGTCAATCACGCCCAAGGGCGATCCGGTCGCCAAGACCTATCGGGTGCGGCTTGCACTGCCCGATGACGCCCCGTTTTTGGTGGGCATGTCGGTTGACGTCAACATCATCGTGCGCACGGTCGACAGCGCGCTCAAGATCCCGCGCGGCGCGCTTGACGGCGCGGCGGTGATGGTGGTGCGGGCCGATCAGACGGCCGAGCGCGTGGCACTCAAGATCGGCATTCGCGGCGCGCGCGAGGTGGAGGTCATCGAGGGCTTACCGGCGGACGCGCGGGTGATCGTGCCCTATCCGGTCGCGCTCAAGGTCGGCCAAAGGGTGGCGCCGACCGCTGCCCCGGCGGAGCGGTGAGGCCATGCGGCTCGTCAGCGAAATCGCTTTCACGCATATCCAAGGTCGCTTGCGGCAAACCATCGTGTCAGTGGTCGGCGTGGCGCTCGGTGTGGGCTTTTCCATCGCGATGGCCGCCCTGATGCAGGGCTCGCAGAATGATTTCATCGCCACCTTGGTGGATGCGATCCCGCACGTTCAGATCACCGACGAGACGCGCGAGGCCGGGCGCCAGCCGGCGGACGACGCGTTCACGCTGGTCGCCTATTCGGGCCTTGTGCCGCGCGATGATCGGCGCGGCATCCGCAATCCGGTCGAGGTGGTCGCCGTGCTTGAAAGCCTGGTGCCGCGCGGCGCGGTGTCGACGCTGTTGACGGGCCAGGCCGTCGTGCGCTTCGGCGGGCGCGATGTCGGCCTCGCCGTCTCCGGCATCGACCCGACCCGAGAGGCCAAGGTGGCGCGCAAGATCGTGGCCGGCATGACATCGGGCTCGCTGGAGGCGTTGCGCTCGGCGCAAGCGGGCATCGTGGTCGGCGATGCGTTCTTGAAGAAGGTTGGCGCGCAAGCGGGCGACACGCTCACGGTCGCCTCCGCGCAAGGCGCTCTTAAGCGCTTCAAGGTGGTCGGCACGTTTTCGACCGGGTCGACCGGCGTCGATGAGGGCGTCGGCTATGTGCTCTTAAAGTCCGCGCAAGTGCTCTACGCGCGGCCCAACGCCATCAACCAAATCAAGGTGCGCATCGACGATCCGCTGGAGGCGCAAACCGTGGCCCGACGCATCGAAGGGGCGATCGGGCTCAAAACGGTGTCGTGGCAGGAATCGAACGGCGATTTGATGTCGGCGTTCCTGGTGCGCAACGTGATCATGTACACCGTCGTCGGCGCCATCCTCTTGGTCGCAGGCTTTGGCATCTACAATGTGATTTCCACCATCGTGCACGAGAAGGCGCGCGACATCGCGATCTTGAAGTCGCTTGGCTTCGCCGAGACCGATATGCGGCGCATCTTCTTGTTGGAAGGGCTGATCATCGGCGCCATGGGGGCGATCGCGGGGTGCATCATGGGCTATGCGCTGTCGTCGCTGCTTGCCTTGATCCGATTTGAATTTCGCGCCGGGGCGGCCAATCTCGATCGGCTGCCGATCCTGTTTTCCGTTTGGCACTATCTGATCGCCAGCGGCTTCGCGCTCGCCTCGGCGGGCTTTGCCGGCTATTTGCCCGCGCGCAAGGCGGCCAAGGTGAAACCGGTCGATATCATCCGGGGGGCGACATGAGCGTGGTCGAGGCACCGCGGCCCTCAGTCGGTCACACCCCGGCCGCGCCGCTGATTGAGGCACGCGGCGTGACGCGTGTGTTGACGGAGACGGTGCCGGTGACGCTCGTCACCGATATCCACTTCGCGGTCGGGCCCGGCGAATTCATCGCCGTCACCGGGCCGTCGGGCTCGGGCAAATCGTCGCTTTTGTATTTGCTGGGCCTATTGGACCTGCCCACCAGCGGCGAGGTGTGGGTTGGCGGGCGGTCGACCTCATCGATGAGCGAGGAGGAGCGGGCGGCGACGCGGCTTTCGATGCTTGGCTTCGTGTTTCAGTTCCACTTCCTGCTGCCGGAGTTCTCGGCCCTTGGCAATGTGATGATCCCCATGCGCAAGCTGGGCCGGCTGTCGGACGCGGCCATGAAGGCGCGGGCGCGGGAGCTCTTGGGGTCGCTCGGTCTGGGTGACCATGCCGACAAGCGACCCGATCAGCTCTCCGGTGGTCAGCGCCAGCGCGTCGCCGTCGCCCGCGCGCTTGCCAATGATCCGCCCGTCATCCTGGCCGACGAGCCGACCGGCAGCCTTGATTCCAAATCGTCCGCCCAGGTGCACGCAATCCTAAAAGAGCTCGTCGACCGCGACCGCCGGACGGTGATCGCCGTCACCCATGATCTCGACTTCGCCGACGCCATGTATCGGCGCGTGCAATTGGTCGACGGGCGGATCGTTAGTGACGGTCTGCAAACGCCCAAGGTGCATGGAGGCTAAAGACTTCGCTCCCGTGAGTCAGATGACGGCGCCTTCGAGAACCGGAGCACAGCGGACATTTGGTCCGTGAGCACCGGAAGCGCAGACGGTGCCGTCAGATGGCCTCGGGAGGAGACGTCTTACTTGGTGCCATACATGCGGTCGCCGGCGTCGCCCAGCCCCGGCACGATGTAGCCCTTTTCATTGAGCTTGTCGTCGATGGCCGCGCAATAGACCGGCACGTCGGGGTGCTTGGCGGTGAACTTCGCCACACCTTCGGGGGCGGCGAGCAAGCAGACAAAGCGGATATTGGAGGCGCCGCGCTCCTTGAGCCGCTCCACCGCCGCGATGGCCGAGTTGGCGGTGGCCAGCATCGGGTCGAGCACGATGATCAGCCGGTCGGCCATGTCCTCGGGCGCCTTGAAGTAATACTCAACCGCTTCCAGCGTCTTGGGATCGCGATAAAGACCGACATGGGCAACGCGGGCGGAGGGCACAAGCTCGAGCATGCCGTCCAGCAGCCCCATGCCGGCGCGCAGGATCGGCACGAACACGAGTTTCTTGCCTTCCAAGGTCGGCGCGTCCATCGGCGTGAGCGGCGTTTCGATGCGCTTCGTCGTCATCGGCAGATCGCGCGTCGCCTCATAGGCGAGCAGGAGCGAAATCTCCTTCAACAGCATGCGGAACGACCGGGTTGAGGTCTCCTTGGAGCGCATGATGGTGAGCTTGTGCTGCACCAGGGGGTGGCTGATCACATGGGCGCCAGACGTGGCCATGGGGACATCCTCATTCATCAATCGTGTGGCGGCCACCCTATCGATCCGCATCCGGCACGGAAAGGAAGCCGGGGCGCGCAAGCCGGATCGGGTGAGAGAATCCTGTTGACGACGCGGATTTATCGCCGCGCTGTCACCGGGCTGACGCAGTTGGTCAGGCGCGTCCGATCAATGGGGCGAGAATGGCGCGATCGGATCGGCGACGCGAAACACCGCATAGCTGCCGGCCCGGCCATTGGGTCCGCGGGCAAGCGTAGTGACGCGATGCACCGAGGCAAAGCGAGTGAGCAGCTGCGCGGGATCCAGCCGCCGCTCCAGGTCAACGATCAAGGCCGGCTGGCCAATGAGGCTGCGGTCGGGCTCGGGCAGATAGGTCCAACGGATGCGCTCATTGAGTTGATGGATCGGCTTCGCGCCCGGGTCGGCGCGCTTGGCGAAGGCAAGCTGCGCGGTGGTGGCGTAGCTCATGGTGCCGATCCAGGCGACGCCCTCACGGGCGGCGAGGGCGTCGAGTTCCCGCGCGAAGGCGGTCCACCCGCGGGTCTGGTTGAGCGGGTCGCGAATGCCTTCGAACAGGTCGGCCTCTGAGATCGCCCACATGTAAAGCCCGGCCGTTGCCACCGCGCCGATCGGCACCGCCAACCGCTTGATGCGCGCCCACAAGCCATCGACGGCACGGGCCGCAGCGGGTGCGGCCAAGATCACCACGGCGCTGACCAGCGGCGAGGGCCAATTGATCTGAACGCGGGCAAACAGCGAGTGGTAGATCAAATAGGCGACCAACGGCAGCGAGGTGGCCACCACCACGGTCATGGGGTTTGACAGCGCGGCGCGACCCGAGCCGATCAAGCGGCCGACCGACCCAACGGCAAACAGCACCACAATGGGATGAAACAGCGCCAAGCTCGCGCCGATCCATTCGGGCAGGAAGCGGGGATCAAAGCCCGGGGCGCGGCCGGCGCGGCCAAGCTGCTTCTCAAACGACACGAAGTCGCGCATCGCGTTCCACCACACCACGGGCGCGAACAGCGCAAGCGCGAGGAGGCCGCCGACCCAAACCTCCCAAGACAGGATATCTCGCCGCAAATCCCGGTGGAGCAAGATGGCAAGGAGCAGGCCCGGCCCGAGGAAGAGAACGGTGTATTTCGACAACAGCCCAAGCCCGGCGAACAGGCCAACGACCAGCCACCAACGCCGGTTGCCGCTCGCCAGCCGCTCCAACAGCGCCCACAGCGCCAGGCCCCAGAACAGAACGGCGGGCGTATCGGGCGTGATGACGATGGAGCCGGCGGCGACCACGGGCAAAATGTTGAACCACACCGTGCCAAGTGCCGCCGCGCGGGCGTCCGAGACGAGGGCAATCGAGCGCCACACCGCGAACGAGCCAATCAACATGGCGACCGGCGCGAACAGACGCACGCCGAGCTCGGTATCCCCCATCGCCGCGCGCCCTGCCGCGATCAGCCAGGCGACCAGCGGCGCGTGGTCATAGTAGCCAAGCTGCGGATCGAGCGACCAAAGCCGGTAATAGGCCTCGTCCTCGGTGAGCCCGACGAGCGGGGCGACACCGATGCGCAGGGCGGTGAAGGCGAGCACGAGCCCAATCAGCCAAAGCGGCGGCAGCACCGGCGCGCGGATGGGCGCCGGTGACGACACCGCGGGCGCGGCCGCGGTCTCAGACATCACGCCACGTCAGCGCCTTGGTGGCGGCGTAGTTGAACACGGCGCTCATCATGGCGCCGATGAAGCCGGCGATCAGCGGCATGTTGGCGTCATAGCCATGGATCCAGCTGGCGACCGACACGTTGGCGAGCGTCCCGAACGAGCACACGAGGTAGAACGAGAGAAGGCCGATCCAGAACGAGACGCCCTTGAGCCGCTTGTCGCGGTAGGTGAGCGAGTTATTGACCACGTAGTTGTAGGTCATGGCGATCATGGTGGCCGCGAACTGGCTCCACTCGAAGCCAAACTTCATCACCTCGTGCAGCGCGTAAAGCGCCGCCAAATGCACCGCCACGCCCGACGCGCCGACGGCGGCGAACATCAAGAAGCGGACGGGCACCAACCCGCGGGTCAGCTTAGAGAACAACAGGCCCAAATACTGCGCGGTGACGAGGCTATCGAGCTTTGACTCGCCAGCCAGCCGTTCGCGGAAGGTGAACGGCACCTCGACGGTCTTCAGCTTCTCAGGGCTCGACGCCACGATATCGAGAAGGATCTTGAAGCCCTCCTTGGAGAGCGAGCCGACAATTGCTTCCACCTTGTCGCGGCGGACCATGAAGAAGCCGGACATGGGATCCGACAAGGTGACACCCAGCATGTCGCGGGCGAGCTTGGTGGCGGTATCGGAGCCCCACTGGCGCACGGACGACAGGCCCGAGCCCGACGAGCCGCCCTCGACATAGCGGCTGCCGACCGCGAGGTCGGCGCCCTCGCGCAAGGCGTCGAGCATCTTGGGCAGGATCGTCTCGTCATGCTGCAGGTCGGCGTCCATCACCGCGGTGAACGGCGCGGACGAGGACAAGATGCCCTCGATGCACGCGCCCGACAGGCCGCGCCGGCCGACGCGGCGGATGCAGCGCACCCGGCCATCCTTGCGCGAGAGCGCCTTGACCACCTCGTGGGTGCCGTCGGGGCTGTTGTCGTCGACGAAGACGATTTCCCAGCTCACATCGGTGAGCACGCGGGCGATCTTGTCGACGAGCACGCCGACATTGTCGCGCTCCTTATAGGTCGGCACGACAATGGTGAGTTCGGGAGCTGCGACGACGGGGGCGTGGACGGTCACGGAAGTTGTCCTGATGGAAGCGCGGGTCGCCCGGGATCGGCGCCGCCAGCGCGGGCGCTTCAATAGCCCGCTGCGCGCCGAGCGTCTACGGTCGATTGATGGCGGCATCGCGGCACGCGGGGAAAATCGATACGGGCCGCAGGGGTGCGGGGAAACGCGCCGAGGGCGATGCCTTGAACTTGGAGGCGACCTTGCCCCCCCCTGCCGGGGAAACCTGACGCGAAGAGACCTCAATCAGGCGCCGTTTGAGACGGATGCGGGGCCGGGTCTGCCCCGCCATTAACCAACCGCGAGGGCAAATGTTACATGGATTTCCGCCACTTCAATCGTTTGCGTTTTTTTGCACATAGGTCGTTTCCCTTAACCGTTCGAAAACCGAACAGGTTCAACGTGAATGCACTTCCGTAGGGGGAACGATCCCATGGCTACTGCATCGCATACGCTCGCCGCCCGGCTCCGCCGATCTTTCTTGGGCCTTTCTGGGGCGACCGTCGTGGCGGGCCTGGTCGGATTTGGCACCGCCCAGGTGGTCTCCCAAAGTGGCGAGCAGGTCGCCACCGTGCTTGCGCCCCACGTCGATGCGACCATGGAGATCAAGCTGACGGGGGCCACCGCGCGCATCGCCATCACCGAAGGCATCGCGGCGGGCGACCGGGCCAAGGCCGACGAGGGCCTCAAAGCAATCGCGGACACCGAGTTTTTCGCGCGCGCTTTGATGACGGGCGGCACCAATGACGAGGGCACCTTCGTGCCGTCGACCGACGCCACGGTGCGCGCGGCGACCGAAACGGTGTTCACTGATATCGACAA
>CALSBD010000005.1:0-18929 GCA_943373055.1 Rhizobium sp. Q54 | reverse complement strand
GCGCGCGCGCGCATTTTGATGTTTGAGCTTATTGACGCCATGTCGTGGCGCGATTTGCTTGTGGGACCGGATGCGGAGCGGCTGTTCTCATTACAATACGCCCGCGGGCTGGAACTGGGCATTGAGAACCCGCTAATCCGCGTGATGTTGCGTCAAGGCGCCTTGATCGTGGTGGCGTTGTTGATCGGCTTGACGTTTTTCATCTACGACGAGTTTCGCCGCCTGCAGCCGGGCCGCTACTGGGTGCTGTTGTTCTTCATTGTCGTGGCCATGAGCTTTGAATCGCTGTCGGCCAAGACGATCTTGCTCGTTCAGTTCATGGTCATCAATTGGATCCTGTTCCGCCCACGGACGGACGGCTCGAGCCAGCCGGTCGCGGCCGTGCCGCGGGCCGTGGTTTCGGCTTCGGCTTCACCACTGTCTTCGCGCCCGGCCGGGCGCCCGGCCTCGCGCCCGGTCGCTGCGCCGCGGCCGGCGTTCCGCTCGGCACCGAGAGCCCCAGTGCGCTGACGAGCGCGACGTCAAGCTCGCGGCTGTGGTCGTCCAGCACCAGGCCCATGCGATCGAAATAGTTCCAATACGCCCAGCCAAACCCCTCCGCCTCCAAGAGCTGGCGCACCTCGGCCGTCCAGCGTTGCCGATCGGCCGGCTCCGCCGCCTGGCCGTCGAACTGGGTGCGCACCACGCCAAACTCGCCGGCGTAAATGCGATTGGCGTGCAGGTTGTTGCGCGTCTTGAATGCGCGGATCTGGTCGACGAACGGCCTGAGGTAATCCGTCGACGGATTGCCCTCGGCGTATTCCCGCACCATGCGCTGGAGGTCGGCGGAACGGCGGGCGCGCTCGGCGGCATCGATTGAGAAGTCCCCCTCAAGGCGTGCGAGGGCCGGTGCCAAGGCGGCGCGCGCTCGGGCCGGGTCTCCCGGCCACGGCATGCCCGCCAGATAGCGCAACGCAGGCGGATCGCCCCAGCTGGCCCCTTGATGGGTGAACACATAGGGCTCGTAGAAGTGGATGGTCACCAGCGTGTTGTAATCATTGAGCTGGCTTAGGTTGAAGTCCGCGAGCCCGGCCGGCAGGCTGCCGCAAGCGCCGGTGACAACCAAGGTGATCCCAGGGGCCGTTTGGCGCACCGCTAGGTGCAGCCGTCGCTGCAATTCCGGCCACAACAGCGAATCGCACGCCAAGGGCGGCTCATTGAACATCTCAAGCGCAACCTGATCGGACGGTCGCTTGCTCAGCTCGGCCCCGATATTGGCCAGAAGATAGGACAGCTGAATAAACGCCGGCGTATTGACGCTCTGTGTAAACAACGACGGGTTCCAATAGTGGGTCGCCGCGTTGGGCAAATTGGCGACCACGACCTTTAGCCCCGTCGACAAGCAGCTATCGACCGCGCGCATCAGATCGCCGATCAATTGGTTCCGCCGGGTGGTCGCGCCAGCCAGGAAAGGACCGGGATCAAACGGCAAGCGGACGTGATCAAACCCGATCCGTTTAATCTGATCGAGATCCCGTTGAGTGGGTACCGGTCGGCCGGTTTGGAAGGGCGGCCAGTCATAGTCGGTCGCGGGCGGCGGGCGTTCGCGGGTGAGTGAAAACCAGGGAAACAGATTGATGCCGCGTTTGGGCACCATGGTGGGCATGACGACGAGGTCGCGCGACGGTGCGACCGGCGTGCCTCGGGTGCTGCCGGTAACGAGCGGCGCGGTTGGCGCGTCGGCGAGCGCCTTTGACCCGCCCAGCGCAAGCGCCGCGGCGCCCAGAAGAAGCGCTCGGCGGCTGGGGGAGGACACGGTGTCAGCCATGGGATCCCTCACGCCAAACCATGCTCGCGGCCGAGCGCGAGAACGGCGGTTTCATAATCGGCGAGCACCTTGGCCCAATCGAGATCGGTGCGCGCGCGATCCCAAGCACACGCCCGCGCCTTGGCAATCGCCGCATCGTCGGTGAGCGCACGCTCCATAGCCTGTTCGCAGCTTGTCTCATCGGTGAAGTAAAACTGATCGGGGCCGGCGACCCACCGATTGAACGCGTTGTCATGGCCGACGACCGCGTTGCCGCACCACAGGCTTTCCACCAAGGACGGATTGGTGCCGCCCACTGTGTGACCATGGCAGTAAGCGCGGGCAAGGAAGCGCAGTGCCTGCACCACGGTTTTGTCGTAGATGGCGCCGGGAAACATCACCTCAGCCGACGCGGCCGCCTTGACCGACGCGTGATACGCATTGCCCGGATCGAGTTTGCCGAGCACCACGAGCGTCTTGCCGCGCGGCTTGCGCGAGAAGGCCTTGACCATGGTCAGGATGTTGTTTTCCGGCTCAATGCGCGCGATCGAGACCAGATAGGCGTCGGGCGTGAGGCCCAAATGGGCGATTGCGGCCGGGTCGGCGGTTGTCACTTCATCGCCGCCATAGGGGATCATCACGGTTGCCGCCCGCGAGCGGCGGGTTGCCAAGTGGTCGGCGATGGCCGGATGGTCGGCGATCAGCTTGTGGGAGACAAGCGCGCCAATCCATTCCTGGATATAGAACCACACCCGCACCGGCATCGACCACTTGGAGCGCTTCCACTCCAGCCCATCCATATTGGTGATGATGGGATGACCGCTCAGTCGCAAGGGCACGAGGAAGGCGGCGGTGTTGTAGCCGAGCTCCAGGCACACTCCCTTTTCCTTGCGGGCGTGCATGATGCTCTTCCAGTCGAACTCGATGGTGCCGACAGGGCCTTGGCGCGAAACAGGGATGTTGATGCGCCGCACGCCGCGCCAGGTGTCTTCGGTGATCGTGGTCGGCTCGCCGGGTTTGATATCGATCTGGCAATAGACCGTGACGCGGTGGCCGCGCTCGACCAAATAGAGCGCGAACTTCTCGGCGAACGTCTCAAAGCCGCCATGGGCCGCCGGCACCCCGCGCGTGCCCAAGATGCGAATGTGCTGTGTCATGAAAGCCTTGCCGCGTCTGATGATCGATCGTCGGCAAGACGATACTGATAAATGCCCACCGAGCGCTTAACGCGCGGGGGGCTTTTGTCTCCGACGAGCGCCTTAAAGCACTGTCCACTGCGCTACCAAGGTCGCCGTATCGACCCCACGCGCAGCCGACACACCCAAGGTGACCAGCCAGAGCACTGATAGGCCCACAATCAGGCCACGGAACGCCCAATCGATCGCAGCCGCGCGGTCGGTGTTGACCGGGACGGTGTCTTGGCGGTCATCCAAGGAGACCGGATCATCGCGCATCGTCATATGCCGTCTCCTTCGAAGCCCTTGGGCGTGCGGGCTTGGGTGATGAGGGTGGTCAAGCGTGCCATCAGCGGGCGCAGCCCGAAGGCGACAGCGGTGATCGCCGCGCCAACGCCAAGGTTGCCGGACAGGGCTGCGGCGACCGCGCCCAAGATCAGCGCTTCAAGGCCTCGCTCGCCCACCCGTGCCCAGCGCGACGGCGCCGCTACAGTCGGCGAGGCGGGTCGCGCCATGGGCGCGGCCGGGGCGGGCCGGCTTGTAAGCCCAGCGCCTGGCATGCTCGCCTGCTCGACCGTGCCAAGCGCCAAGGTGTCGTTGCCGATCGGATCGATCAGGATGAAGGCGCCGAGCTCGCGGTCGGTGGCGTAGGGCGCCACCACCGCCGGGGTCTCCAGCGCGATCGTCACCCGGCCGATCTCGTTGAGCGCGAGGCCTTTAGCGGTTAGGCGCTCATAGGTTTCCATGTTGACGCGGTCATGGATGGCCTCCACCGTGCCCGCGACGGTCTTCGCGCCGACCTTGACGAGAAGCCGCTGGCCGCGCTCCAGGCCATTGGCGTGCATCCACAACACTTCGGCGTCGATCGACGTGCGGGCCTTGGCGCCAGCGCCGGGGCCGACCAACACATCGCCACGCGACACGTCGATCTCGTCGGCCAGCGTGAGCGTTACCGATTGGCCCGTTTGGGCGACGTCCCAATCGCCATCCATGGTGACGATGCGTGTCACGGTGGAGGATTGTCCGCCCGGCAAGACGGTGACGCTGTCGCCCACGGCGACTTGGCCACCGGCGACCCAGCCGGAGAAGCCGCGGAAATCCAGATGCGGACGGTTCACCCACTGCACGGGGAAGCGCAAGGCGCCGTCGGCCGCCCGTGGGGTTGTCTCGATATCGTCGAGGATGTCCAAGATCGATGGGCCGTCATACCACGGCATCGTCGTTGAACGGGTCGCCACGTTGTCGCCATGGCGGGCAGCCACGGGCACCACGTGGACGGTCTCGAAGCCGAGCCCGACGGTGGCGGCGGCAAAGTCGGCCTTGATGCGCGCGAAGGTCGCCGCGTCATAGCCGATGAGATCCATTTTGTTGATGGCGACGATGACCGTCTTCACGCCCACCATCGACACGATGAAGGCGTGACGGCGGGTCTGTGGCAATAGCCCCTTTCGGGCGTCAACCAGCAGGATGGCGACGTCCGCCGTTGAGGCGCCGGTCGCCATATTGCGGGTATATTGTTCGTGGCCTGGGGTGTCGGCGACGATGTAAGGCCGCTTGGCGGACGAGAAGTAACGGTAGGCGACATCGATCGTGATGCCTTGCTCGCGCTCGGCCGACAGGCCGTCGACCAACAACGCGAAGTCCAAGTCGCCCCCGGTGGTGCCGAAACGCTTGGAGTCACGCTCCAGCGCGACCATCTGATCGTCAAAGATGGCGTTCGCCTCATAAAGCAGTCGGCCGATCAAGGTCGACTTGCCGTCATCGACCGATCCGCAGGTGATGAAGCGCAATAGCGGGCGACCGGTCGGCTGGATCGCCAGCGTCGACACGGGGGCCGCCGCTGTGACGGCCGGCGCGGGGAGGGGGGCACTATGGGCCCAGGCGGTGGCGCGGGCGGCCGTCATCAAAAATACCCTTCCTGCTTTTTCTGTTCCATGGAGCCCGCGCCGTCATGGTCGATGATGCGGCCCTGGCGCTCGGAGGCGCGCGATCCGCGCATCTCGGCGATGATGGCTTCCAGCGTGGTGGCGGTTGATTCCACCGCGCCGGTGAGCGGGTAGCAGCCGAGCGTGCGGAAGCGGACCAGCCGGGTCTCCAGCTTTTCACCGGGCCGCAGCTCCATGCGGTCATCGTCGCGCATGATGAGCGCCTCATCGCGCTCGACCACCGGGCGCGGGGCGGCGAAGTAAAGCGGCACCACGGGGATCGCCTCGCGGGCGATGTAGTCCCACACATCCGCTTCGGTCCAATTCGACAGCGGAAACACGCGCAAGCTCTCGCCGGGCCGCTTACGGGTGTTGTAAAGCCGCCAGGGCTCGGGCCGCTGGGACTTGGGGTCCCAACGGTGGTCCTTGGTTCTAAGCGAAATGACGCGTTCCTTGGCGCGGCTCTTCTCCTCGTCACGGCGCGCGCCGCCGAAGGCAACGTCAAAGCCGTGCTTGTCGAGCGCCTGCTTGAGCGCCTGTGTCTTCATCACGTCAGTGTGGACCCGCGACCCGGACGCGAACGGGTTGATGCCAGCCTTCAGGCCCTCTTCATTGGTGTGCACGATGAGATCGAGGCCGTATTCACGCGCCGTGCGATCACGAAACGCGATCATGTCGCGGAATTTCCACGTGGTATCGACGTGCAACAGCGGGAACGGCAGCTTGGAGGGATAGAAGGCCTTGCGCGCCAAATGGAGCATCACGGCCGAATCCTTGCCGATCGAATAGAGCATCACCGGACGCTCAGCCTCGGCAACGGTCTCGCGCAGGATATGGATGCTTTCGGCTTCCAACTGATCAAGATGGGAGAGCGTGGAGCGGGCGGCGACGGACATGGTTAGGTCCCTTCAGGGATGGTGAGCGCGAACGCGGCGACCGTCGGCGGCGACGTGGAGGCCACATTCCTTCTTCGCTTCGTCCTCCCACCACCAGCGGCCGGCCCGCTCGGGCTCACCGGGCTTGAGCGCGCGGGTGCACGGCGCGCAGCCAATCGATAAATACCCCTCTGCGTGCAACGCGTTGACGGGCACGGCGCGGCGCGTGGTGTGGGCGACCGCGTCATCACGCGACCAATCGATCAGCGGGTTAAGCTTCAAAAGCCGGCGGGTCGGATCGGCCTCGACAAGGCGGGCTGAGGCGCGGTTTGTCGACTGGTCGGCGCGCAGGCCGGTGATCCAGCCTGCCGCGCCGGTCAACGCGCGCTCCAGCGGCGCAACCTTGCGGGCATGGCAGCACGCCTTGCGCATCTCGAGGCCATAATAGAAGCCGTCGATCCCCTGATCGGCGATCAAGGCCTCTAGGGCAGCGGCTTCGGGATAGAACGCGCGGATGCGGCGGGCATATTTGGCTTCCGTGTCGGCCCACACCCGATAGGTTTCGGGAAACAGCCGGCCGGTGTCGAGCGTGACGATCTCGATCTCAAGGCCCCGCGTCACAATCAGGTCGGTGATCGCCTGATCCTCGATGCCAAAGCTGGTCGTGAACACGATGCGCCCGGGCACGGCAGCGCGGAACGCGGCAAGACGGTCGCCGGCGTCAAGTGCGGCCAGATCGCGATCAAGGGTGGTGGCGGAAAAGAGATCGGAGACCGCTTCAACCGACATGACCCGCCTCCGCCAAGCGCGCGGCGCGCCGCCGCTCCAACACCGAGGTGCCTGCGACGCCCGTGTGGCTTGATTGGTAGGGCAGGGTGATCGCGCCCAAGGCGGCGAGCCACTGATCGACCGGTTGGCGCGCCAAAAGCGCGTCAGGGATGGCGACCTCGTCGAAACCGCACTGCACGGCAAACGCGAACTGGTCAGCAATCAATGGGCCCGTCGCCCGCAGCCGTCCGCGATAGCCCTTGCGACGCAATTGATGGGCGATCGAGAAGCCGCGGCCGTCATTGAAGGCGGGAAACGCGATCGACACCAAGGCAAGCCGTGGCAACAGGAACGCGAGCTCAACGGCCTTGAGGGTATTGGGCACGTGAACACCGATCGCTTGCGCGTCGTCACGACGGCCCAAGGCGTCGGCGATGTCGGCCCAGTCGACCAGGACCGGGCCCGTCGGCCAGTCGCCCCCGGCTGTCGGGCGGGTGAAGGGGTCGGCGATGAGGCCAGTCCGATCAAGCAACGGCATCTTCGGCTCCCTGGAACGCGCGCTTGAAGGGCTCTACGCCCAGGCGCTTGACGGTGTCGATGAAGGTCTCCGCGCCGGTCTTCTCGCGCAAATAGACACCCACAATGGTCTCGATGGCCGCCGGCACGTCTTCAGCGTCAAGGCCCGGTCCCAAACGTTCGCCAATGGCCGCGGTCACCGTGGGATCGCCGCCGATGGTGATCTGGTAGTTTTCGCGGCCAGCCTTTTCGAGGCCCAGGATGCCGATGTGACCGACGTGGTGATGGCCGCAGGCATTGATGCAGCCGGAGATCTTGATTTGCAGCGGACCGATCTCCGCCTGCCGGGCGGCGGAGCCGAATTGCTGCGAGATCGCCTGCGCGATCGGGATCGAGCGGGCGGTGGCAAGCGCGCAGTAATCAAGCCCCGGGCAAGCGATGATGTCGGTGACGAGGCCGGCGTTCGCCGTGGCCAACTCCGCCGGCGCCAAAGCGGCGTAAAGCGCGGGGATATCGTCGAGCTTCACATAGGGAAGCACAAGGTTTTGGATGTGGGTGACGCGCACTTCGCCAAAGGAATAGCGCTCGGCGAGATCAGCCACCAGACGCATCTGATCCGACGTCGCGTCGCCCGGCGTGCCGCCAATCGGCTTCAACGAAATCGTCACGGCCGCGTAGCCGGGCACCTTGGAGAGAAACACGTTGGTGTCAGTGAACGCGGCGAACGCCGGATCCTGCCGCTTGGCGCGCTCAAAGGCGAGGCTATCGGCGCTCAGCTTTTCATACGCCGGCGGGGCGAAGTAGGCCGCGATGCGGGCGAGCTCGGCGGCATCGACGTCGATGGTCTTGCGGTCGATGAGCGCAAACTCGGCTTCCACGCGGCGGGTGAATTCCTCAACGCCGGTTTCGTGGACGAGGATTTTGACGCGCGCCTTGTATTTGTTGTCGCGGCGACCTTCGAGGTTATAAACGCGCATGATGGCGTCGAGATAGGCGAGCAGATCCGCCTTGGGCAGGAAGCTGCGGATCACTTTGCCAATCATCGGCGTGCGGCCAAGACCACCACCGACGACGATCTCATAGCCGCGATCGCCCCGATCATTCTCAACAATGCGGATGCCGATGTCGTGCACGCGCGTCGCGGCGCGATCCTCGGCGGCACCCGACACGGCGATCTTGAATTTGCGCGGCAAATAATCGAACTCAGGATGCAAAGACGACCATTGGCGGATCAGCTCCGCGGTCGGACGGGGATCCTCCAGCTCGTCCGCGGCGACGCCGGCGAAATGGTCGGCGGTGACATTGCGGATGCAGTTGCCCGAGGTCTGAATGGCGTGCATTTCCACGTCGGCCAACAGGTCGAGAATATCGGGCACGTCCTTGAGCTTGGGCCAGTTGAACTGGATGTTCTGCCGGGTCGTGAAGTGGCCATAGCCGCGATCATACCGGTCGGCGATCAAGGCCAGCTGGCGCAGCTGACGGGCCGACAGCGTGCCATACGGAATGGCGACCCGCAGCATGTAGGCGTGGAGCTGGAGATAAAGTCCGTTCTTCAGGCGCAGCGGGCGGAATTCTTCTTCCGTTAGCGACCCGTCGAGCCGGCGGGCGACTTGACCGCGAAACTGCGCGACCCGCTCGCGGACAAACGCCTGGTCGAATTCATCGTAGCGATACATCGGAACGGCTCCAGGGCTGCAACGGTCAGACGCGGGCGAAGTCGGCTTGCTTGCCAAGATCAGGGCGGTTCGAGGGGCCAAGCGTCCGCTGGCGCTCGCGGTAGTGTCGCGGCACCGGGTGACCGGCCTCAAGAGTGACATCGACGAGGTAGGCATCCACCACGCGGCGCTCGGCGACCGCGCGCAGGCCCGCCGCTTCCAAAGCGTCGGCGGTCGCCGCATCGGTCGCGACCAGCGCCTGCGCGGGATTGCGGGTGAAGCCGTCGGCGACCCCGATCACGACATCGCCCTCCAAAAGATCATTGGCGATCAAGATCAAGGGAAGCGGGGGGCGCTTTGCGGCGGTGGCCATGGCGATGTCGGTCCTGTTGGCGCGAATTGCGCCTGGCTGAGGATGCTTTTCTCTTTTCCCGGATCGATCGCCAATTTGGAAGAAAAGCTGTTCTCATGTTCGGGGTGCTTGAGAGTTTTTTCGGATGCCGGAGTGCGGCTTGGCGAAAATCGCACGGCGGGTTGTCACTGATCGCGGGCTGCACTAGGGTCCGCGCCACTTCCGCCCGCCTGGTCGCGGGCCTTCAGTGAGAGATCAAACCGATGAAGACGGAGACGGCCACGATTGTGGACGAGATCAAGCAGGCGCTCAGCCTGCTGAGGAGGCATCTTTGACTGGGACGTGGCGCTGAAGCGGCTCGATGAGCTCAATGCCATGGCCGAGGATCCCTCCCTGTGGAATGATCCCGAAGCCGCCCAGAAGAAGATGCGGGAGCGCACCCAGCTTGAGACCTCGATTGGTCTGGTGCGGTCGATCGAACGCGATCTCGACGACAATCTGACGCTTCTTGAGCTCGGTGAGATGGAAGGCGACGAGGCCACCATCGCCGAAGCGGAAGCCGGGCTTGCCACCCTTGGGCAGACGGTCGCGAAGCGGCAAGCCGAGGCGTTGCTTTCCGGCGAGGCCGATTCCAACGACACCTATGTGGAACTCCACCCTGGCGCTGGCGGCACGGAAAGCCAGGACTGGGCGGAGATGCTGGAGCGCATGTACATCCGCTGGGGTGAGCGCTCGGGCTTCAAGGTCGAGGTGGTCGAAGAGCAGGCCGGCGAGCAAGCCGGCATCAAGTCGGCGACGCTGCTCGTCAAAGGCACCAATGCCTATGGGTGGCTTAAGACGGAATCGGGCGTGCACCGGCTGGTGCGCATTTCACCGTTTGATTCGAACGCGCGGCGGCAGACCTCGTTCGCCAGCGTGTGGGTCTATCCGGTGGTCGATGATTCCATCGACATTCAAGTCAATGAAAGCGACTGCCGCATCGACACCTATCGCGCCTCGGGCGCGGGCGGCCAGCACGTCAACACGACGGACTCAGCTGTGCGCATCACGCACATCCCGTCAGGTATCGTGGTTGCCTGCCAGATGGAGCGCTCACAGCACAAGAACCGCGCGACGGCTTGGCAAATGCTGAAGGCGCGCCTCTATGAGGCCGAGCTGAAGCGCCGCGAGGAGAAGGCCTCCGCCGAGGCCGCATCCAAGAGCGACATCGGCTGGGGCCACCAGATCCGCTCCTACGTGCTGCAGCCCTACCAGATGGTCAAGGACCTGCGCACGGGCGTCGTCTCAACGAGCCCCCAGGATGTGCTTGATGGCAACGTCTCGCCGTTCATGGAGGCCGCGCTCGCCTTCCGCGTCACCGGCAAGCGCGTCGGGTCTGTCGACGACGTGGATTGAGCCGAAGCTCGGCCGCGCAGCCGCCGCTACTTCGCAAGCTTCAAGCACGCGCCCGCTGCTTCTGCGGCGGGGCGCGCTTCGGCGCGCGACACTTGGCCAGCTTGAACGAGCTTGGTCGTTTCCGCCTTGAGAACGTCGGGGATCGTCGCGGTCGCGATCTTGGGATAACTCACATCGTAAATCAGCTTGGGTTTCGCGGTCAGCTTCGCGGCACAGGCATCTGCCGCTGCTTTGTCGGCAAGTGCGACGCCTGGCGCGAGCGCGAAGACAAGTATGAGACCAACCAATCGCATGGGACCCCCGGGAGCGACGAACGTGTGTAAAACGAGCCCACGCACGTGAGCACCGTTTGGCGGCTTGCGCAAGCGTCGCGGCTCATCGGCCACTTGAGGCCGGCGCTTCCCGCTCTCAGTGGCGCCCCCTGATTTGCATCCTGGTGTGCCTGACGCGTCCCTGTCGCTGCTCGTCCGTGCGCTCATTCACAGCCGAGTTTGTTCAGGCCGGTCGACATCCACACCAACGCGCACATTTAAGTCGACCCACGACCCCGACCGATTTTGAAAGCTGGCTGAACGATCGCACGCTTTCTCCACAGCCCACACGAAACCCGGCGATCGGTGCTTGACACCATCGGTGCCGGCTACTAAACACCCCCCATCCAAGCGCTTCGGCGCTTCGCGCGGGTGTAGCTCAGTCGGTTAGAGTGCCGGCCTGTCACGCCGGAGGTCGCGGGTTCGAGCCCCGTCACTCGCGCCACTTTTTCCAAGCCGATAGATTAATTTGTTAAAGCGTTTTCGAGGCGAATTTCCACTTTTGGGCCCGGGCTTTTCCACTTTTTCGGCTGCAGTCACTCAGCGTTCGATGCTGCCGGACGTCTGAACAGTGGCATGGTTAGGCGCTTGGACTGAAACGTGTTTCTATCGCAGTGGCGATGACGTTTCGGACCAAAGAGGTCGACATGACGCGGACCTCATTCATGAAGTTCAAAAATCGGTGGTTGGTGATCGGCTTTGTCTTAGCCGCAATCGTCACACTTGCGCTCGGGGCGCGGCTGGTGACGCGCGCGGTGTATTGGGCCACGCATCAAGAACTGCCGATCGAGGGGTGGATGACGGTGGGCTATGTCGCCCGTTCGCATGGTCTGGAGCCAGCGGATTTGTTCAGCGCACTCGGGCCCCCCTACACGCTCGGGGATCGGCGACCTTTGGTGGGTATCGCTGAGGCGCGCGGTGTGAGCCTCGACGTGATTGCCGCCGAACTGGAGACTGCCATCAAGCGGGCCCGCGAGGCCCGTCCGTGATGGAGACCGTGCTCGCCCTTGCGCTAGACGGCGGACCGATTGCTTTGGCGCTCCTGTTGGCTGTCGCGGCGCTTGGCGTGCCTTTGCCGGCCACCTTGGCCCTCTTGGCGACCGGTGCGCTGTTGGCGCAGGCGCAAGACTCGATTTTAGAGCTGGTGTCTGCGGCTCTGATTGGCTCGGTTGGAGGCGACCAAGTGGGTTATCTTTTGGGGCGTGTCGGCGGTGGGGTCATGGAGCGACGGCTCGGCAAACGATTACGGCCCGCGCGCGAGATGGTCACGCGACATGGGGCCATGGGGGTGTTCCTGTCCCGCTTTCTCTTCACGCCGTTGGGTCCTCCGATCAACTGGGTGGCAGGCGCAATTGGCATGGCGTGGTGGAAGTTCACGGTCGCTGGTGTGACGGGGGAGGCGATTTGGGTGGGATTGTTCTTGGGCCTTGGGTTTCTCTTTGCTGATCGGGTGTCGGCCCTTGCCGATCTGGCCGGCACATTCGCGTGGTTCCTCGTGGCGGCGGCGGTCACGGTTGCTCTTGGGCTTGCGCTTTGGCGGCGGCATAAGACCACGACCCGTCCGGTGTCTGGGTGAGGGCGTTCATCGGTCCGGCCTGACACCCCGATTCCTTTGCTTGCCGGCGGATCAGTGGTCTGAAACAGTTGATGGCGACTTCGACCGGGGTTCCCATGAAAATCCGCGATCTCAAGACCTTCGTGGTCGGCAATCCGTCTCCGTTTCACGGCGGGCGCTATTTTCTGTTCCTCAAGCTTATCACCGACACCGGCATTGAGGGGGTGGGCGAGGTATATACCGCCTCGTTTGGACCCAAGGCGGTTGTTGCGATGATCGAGGATGTGTTTGGCCGCCACGTGGAGGGGGCTGATCCGTTCCAGATCGAGCGACTGTGGCGCAACATCTATGGCCAGGGCTACACCATGCGGCCCGACGTGTCGTTGATGGGGGTGGTGTCGGGCCTGGAAATGGCGCTGTGGGACATTGTCGGTAAGGCGGTCGACAAGCCGGCCTATGCGCTGCTCGGCGGTCAGGTGCACGATCGGCTGCGCTCCTACACATACCTTTATCCCAAGCCCGAGGAGGCCCACGCCTATCAGCCGTCGCCGGTCTATGACGACCCGGACGCGGCGGCCGCGCGGGCGCTTGAATATGTGGCCGAAGGCTTCACGGCGGTGAAGTTTGACCCGGCTGGGGCCTATTCGACCTTCGATCCGCGTCAGCCGTCGCTGGAGAAGATGGAGGTCTCGGAGCGGTTCGTGAACCGCATTCGCGAGGCGGTCGGCACCTCGTGCGACCTTTTGTTTGGCACCCACGGTCAGTTCACCACGTCTGGCGCGATCCGGCTCGGCAAGCGGCTCGAGGCGGCGGCCCCGCTTTGGTTTGAGGAGCCGGTGCCGCCGGAAATGCCCGAAGAGATGGCGAAGGTGGCCCGCGCCGTTCATATCCCGATCGCCGCCGGCGAGCGGCTGACGACCAAGTACGAATTCGCCCGGCTGATTGAGACCGGGGCAGCCTCCATCTTGCAAATGAACCTTGGCCGGGTGGGCGGGCTCTTGGAAGCCAAGAAGATCGCGGGCCTGGCGGAGGCGCATTACTGCCAGATCGCGCCGCACCTCTATAACGGGCCGATCGCGGGGGCCGCCAATATCCAAATCGCCACCTGCAGCCCGAACTTCCTGATCTTAGAATCGATTGGCCAATGGGATGGCTTCCAGGCCAAGCTGTTGAAAACGCCCATTCGCTGGGAAGACGGCTATGTGATCCCGCCCACGGGGCCCGGTCTTGGCGTCGAGCTCGATGAAGAGGTGGCGCGCGCACACCCTTATACGGGCACCGCGCTTCATCTTGTGCCGACCTATCGGCCGCTCAATCCGCCCGATTGAGCGGGGTCTCTGTTACCCACAAATGAAATAGGGTCTCAGAGCGGGTTTCCTTCGTTTGAGGCGAGGCGGGTTGGGTGATCGACTGGCGGTCCTCAACACTCGGACCAACACGAGGATGGCCGCGCATGCGTTATGGGTTCGTCGGGCTTGGAAACCTCGGGCGGCATCTTGCCATGTCGCTCGTCAAGGCGGGCTATCAGGTCACGGTCACCGATCTGGATCGGCACAATGCCGGGGCGCTGTTGGCAGCCGGGGCGCATTGGGCCGACACGCCCAAGGGCGTGGCGGAGGCTTCCGACGCGGTGGCGACGTGCTTGCCGTCGCCGAAGGTCTCCGAGGCGGTGCTGGCGGGTCCCCATGGCATCTTGGAGGGCCTTAAGCCGGGTGGCACCTGGATTGAGATGTCCACCAACGGCGAGGCCGAGGTGCTGCGGATGGCGGGCCTGTGCGCTGCCAAGGGCATTGCCATGCTCGAATGTCCGGTCACCGGCGGCGTGCATCGCGCGGCGGCGGGTGAGATCACGGTCATTGTGGGGGGCGATGCGGCGGTGTTTGCCATGCACCGTCCGGCGCTGGAAGCCATGGGTGGTGAAATCTTCCATGTCGGCCCGCTGGGCAAGGCGGCGGTGATTAAAGTGATCACCAATATGCTCGCCTTCATCCACCTGTTGGCGACCGGCGAAGCGCTCATGCTGGCCAAGCAAGGCGGGATTGACCTCGCCCAAGCGTTTCACGTCATCAAGGCCTCGTCGGGCACAAGCTTCGTGCACGAGACGGAGGGCCAGCTGATCCTCAACGGCAGCTACAACATCAACTTCACCAACGACCTCGCCTTGAAGGATCTGGGCTTCGCCTTGAAGTTCGGCGCCGATTTTGGCGTGCCGCTGGATCTGGCAAGCCACGCCTACCAAACCTTTGTGCGCGCCAAGGCGGTCTATGGCGGTGATGCCAATTCCACCCAGGTCGTCAAGTTGTTGGAAGACGTGGTGGGCACCGATTTGCGCGCGCCCGGCTTCCCGGCTGAACTGTCCGAGTGACCCCATGATCCCCTCCCAATTGCCATCCGCGCCAGGAGCCAAGCTATGAAAACACATGCCCGGGTGGTCATCATCGGCGGTGGCGTGATGGGGGTGGGTCTCCTTTATCACCTCGCGCTTGAGGGGTGGACCGATGTGGTGCTCGTCGAGAAGGGCGAGCTGACGTCAGGCTCCACCTGGCACGCGGCTGGCCAGTGCCCGCACTTTAACGGCTCGCTTAACATGACGAAGGTGCATGTCTATGGCACCGAGCTTTACCCCAAGCTTGAAGAGCTGACCGGTCATGCGGTGTCGTGGCACGGTTGCGGCGGATTGCGGCTCGCCACCACCGACGAAGAGGTGAGCTGGCTCAAGTACGTTTATGGCATCTCCCGACTTGCCGGCTATCCGGCCGAGATCATCGGACCGGATGAAATCCGCAAGGTGCATCCCTTCCTCGATCCGTTCGGCGTCAAGGCGGCATTTCGCACCTTCACCGATGGCCACGTCGCGCCGGCCGACATCACCAATGCGATGGCGGCGGGTGCGCGCAAGCTGGGCGCGGAGGTCTACCGGCGGACTCGGGTGGCCGACGTTCAGCTGTTGCCCACCGGGGAATGGAAGGTTGTCACCGACAAGGGCGATATTGTCTGCGAGCACGTGGTCAATTCGGCCGGGTCCTATGCCGATGTGGTGGGTGCGTGGACCGGGCACTTGGTGCCGATCGCCAACATGCTGCACCACTATCTAATCACCGAGCCGGTCAAGGAGCTCATCGATTTCGCCCCGGAGCTCCCCGTTGTTCGCGATCCGTACAGCCACGCGTATCTGCGCGAAGAAACCAACGGCATTCTGATCGGCCCCTACGAGACCGCGACGGCCCATGTGTGCTGGGACGGTAAGCCGCCGACCTGGGACTTTGAGAGTGAGCTGGTTGCGCCCGAGCTTGATCGGTTGATGCCGTGGCTGGAAAAGGCGGCCGAGCGGTTCCCGCTGTTTGGTCAGGTCGGCGTCAAGTCGATCATTTCCGGCGCGATCACGCACACGCCCGACGGCGTGTATTTGTCAGGCCCGGCGCCGGGACCGAAGAACTATTGGATGCACACGGGCGCGTCGATTGGCATCTGCCAGGGCGGCGGGGCGGGCAAGTATCTGGCTCAGTGGATGGTGCATGGCCAGGCCGAGATCAACATGCGCGAGTTTGATCCGCGCCGGTTCGGCAATTGGGCGACCAAGGAGGTGACGGAGACCGTCGCCATCGCCGACTATCACCACATGTATTATTGCTACAAGCCGGGCGAACAGCACGAGGTCGGCCGCGACTTGCGCGTCTCGTCGCTGCATGACCGGCTTAAGGCATCGGGTGCGCATTTCCAGCAGGTGTTCGGCTGGGAGCGGGCGCGTTGGTACGATACGCGCGGGGAGGGCGACGCCTTCTCGTATAAGCGCGTGCCGCACATCTTTGCGGCGGTCGCTGAGGAATGCCGCGCCGTGCGCGAGCGGGTCGGGCTGATGGACCTGTCCACCTTCTCCAAGTTCGAGGTGACGGGTCCCGACGCGTTTACCTTCCTCAACCGCATCACCGCCAACCGGGTGCCCGCGCGCGACGGCGGCGTGGTGCTCACCCATCTCCTCAATGCCAATGGCTTCATCGAGAGCGAGCTCACGCTGAGCCGGTTGTCCGCAGAGCGCTTTTACATCGCGTCGGCCGCGGTCGCGCAGCTCCACGATTTCGATCAGCTCACCTGGCGGCTTAATCCCGACGAGCAGGTGACAATCACCGATGTGACGGACGCCTATGGTGTCTTGGTGCTCGCCGGCCCGCAGTCGCGCGCGGTGCTTGCAGGGCTGACCGACACGGACCTTTCTACACAGGCGTTCGGATGGATGAACGCGCGGGAGACTGCGGTCGCGGGCGTGAGCGGCGTGCGGTTGCTGCGGGTCACTTATGTCGGCGAGTTGGGCTATGAGCTGCACGTGCCCATGGGCGACATGCCCCGCGTGTTCGACGCGCTCCAAGCCGCCGGCGCCGCATATGGCCTGAAGCTGTTTGGCACGCTTGCCATGAACTCCTTGCGGATGGAAAAGGCCTATCGCGGCTGGGGCGGCGAGTTGACCGCTGAGGTCGACATGGTCGAGGCGTCGATGGAGCGCTTCTTGCGGCTTGATAAGCCGGACTTTATCGGCAAGGCGGCGACCCTTGAGAAAAAGGCGCGCGGGCCTCGCATCGTGCTTGTCTATGGCACGCTCGATGCCACCGACGCTGATTGCCTGGGCAATGAGCCCATCTATCAAGGTGACCGCGTGGTCGGTCTCACGACCGGCGGCGCCTATGGCCATGCGGTCCACGCGTCGCTGGCATTTGCCTATGTGGAGCCCGGTTTAGCGGCCCCGGGGACGGTGTTGGACGTCTTGATGTTTGGCGAGCGTCAGCGGTTCACCATCCTGGGCGATGCCGCGTGGGATCCGACGAATGAGCGCATCAAGGCGTGAGACGGCGATGGCCGTGGGGGAGGGGTGAATGGCGAGCGAGTTGCCGAGCCATGTGCGGGTGGTCATCGTCGGCGGAGGCGTCGTGGGCGCGTCGATCGCCTATCATCTGGCAAAACTTGGCTGGACCGATACGCTGCTCCTTGAACGCAAGCGGCTGACCTCAGGCACCACGTGGCACGCCGCTGGCCTTGTTGGCCAGTTGCGGGCGACGGCCAACCTCACCAAGCTCGCCCAGTACACCACCAATCTTTACGCCTCGCTGGAGGCGGAGACCGGTCAGGCCACCGGCTTCATGCAGCGCGGGTCGGTTTCGCTGGCGACGACGCCGGGTCGAATGGAAGAGCTTTTACGCGGCGCCTCAATGGCCAAGACCTTCGGGCTGGAGGTGCACCGGGTCAGCCCGGACGAGATCAAGAGCCATTGGCCGCTTCTCAACGTCGATGATGTGATCGGTGGCGTGTTCCTGCCCAAGGACGGCCAAACGAACCCGATCGACACCACGATGGCACTTGTCAAAGGCGCCACCCAGCGCGGCGTGAAGGTGCGGGAAAACGTTGAGGTCACCCGCATCCTCGTCAAGGACGGCCGCGCGGTCGGTGTCGAAACGAAGGATGGCGAGATCCAAGCCGAGCATGTGGTGATCGCGTCTGGCATGTGGTCGCGGCATTTGGGCATCACCGCCGGGGTTGATATCCCGCTGCAGGCGAACGAGCATTTTTATATCGTCACCGAGCCGTTCCCCGGCCTCGCGCCCACCTTGCCGGTGCTGCGCGACCAGGACAACTGCGCCTACTACAAGGAAGATGCCGGCAAACTTCTTTTGGGCGCATTTGAGCCCAACGCGAAGCCATGGGCGGTCGATGGCATTCCGGCCGACTTTGAGTTTGGTGAACTTCCCGACGATTTCGACCATTTCGCGCCCATTCTTGAGGCGGCGATCCGTCGTTTGCCGGCTTTGGAAAACGTTGGCATCCGCAAGTTCTTCAACGGCCCGGAGAGTTTCACGCCCGACGTGCGCTATCTCTTGGGCGAAACACCCGACGTGCGACACCTGTTCGTGGCGGCTGGGTTCAATTCCATCGGCATTCAATCGGCCGGTGGCGCTGGCAAAGCGCTCGCCGAATGGATCGTCGAGGGTCACCCGCCGATGGACCTTGCGGATGTGGATATTCGCCGCGCTTTGCCGTTCCAGGTCAACCGCGCCTACATCAAGGAGCGGGTGTCGGAATCGCTTGGCCTCCTCTACGCCATGCACTGGCCGTACCGGCAGTATGAGACGTCGCGCGGCGTGCGCACGTCGGCGCTGCATGAGCGGCTTGACGCGCACGGCGCGGTGTTTGGCGAGGCGGCCGGCTGGGAGCGAGCCAATTGGTTCGCGCCCAAGGGTGTCGAGCGGCACTACGAATACTCCTATGGCCGGCAGAACTGGTTTGAGCATTCCGCGGCCGAGCACCGGGCGGTGCGCGAGACGGTCGGCATGTTCGACATGTCGTCGTTCGGCAAGTTTCGGGTTGAGGGCCGCGATGCGGAGGCGGTGCTCAATCGCATTTGCGCCAATGACGTCGCCGTTGCGCCGGGCAAGGTTATCTATACCCAGTGGCTCAATGAGCGCGCCGGCATCGAGGCGGACCTCACCATCACGCGGCTCTCGCAGACGGCTTACATGGTCGTCACAGCCGGCGGCACGGCGCGGCGCGATCTGGCGTGGCTCAAGCGTCACATCCCCGACGACGCGCGCTGCGTGGCGGTTGATATGACGTCGGCGGAAACGGTGCTGTG
>CALSBD010000004.1:0-19215 GCA_943373055.1 Rhizobium sp. Q54 | reverse complement strand
ATGATGCTGGAGCGTGCCACCGAAGAGCTCGGCAATGGCCGACCCATCATCATCTATCCCGAAGGCACGCGCCGTCCGGCCGGCGCCGAGCCCTCTTACAAATATGGCGTTGCCAAGCTTTATACCGATCTCAAAGTGCCCGCGGTACCGATCGCGCTCAATTCGGGCCTGTACTGGCCGCGGCGTGAATTTAGGCGATTTCCGGGCACCATCATCCTGGAGATCCTACCCCCCATCGAGCCGGGGCTGGCCACGGACACCTTCCTCACCGTCTTGCGCGACACCATTGAACCGGCCTCAAACCGGCTGATCGCCGAGGCTGCCGCGTCGCCGACCCCGCCGGCGATCAGCGCCATGGCGCGCGCGTCGGCCGGCCTCGACGGCTAAAAGCGCCGACATCACACGCGCTTATCCCCATACTTATCCACAGGGCGTGCCCGCACATCCCCAACGTCATAGGTGTTAATGGGTGGCACGCACCTATCTTTTATACGTTTGAATTAACGCAATTTAAGCACTCTTACGCATCGGCATGATGTTGCGAATCGGGCACAGTTGTCCACAGTTTTAGACCATATTTCCAACACATCTGGACAGCATTTCACCTCGTGTCGGTTGCCGCGTTGAGACGTGATTCGGACTGAAGAGAGGCGTCTGAGAAGACGCGGCGTTTGGTTCGAAGGCTTTAGGAAGCCGTCGCATCCGGTGCACGAGTGACGTGCGTATGTGTTTTCAGGATCCTCCGGGACCCTTGCGTTTCGAAGCGTGTATGTTCTACATTTGTTCTCGTCGAGGAGACGGGATTATGATGCATCGTTCTGCAGCACATCGCTTTGTGACCAACGACCTGATGACGGCATCGGTCCCCTTGGGGCTGCCGCTCATCCTGGCGGCTGGCTCGAGGGAGCGCATGATCGGGTCCGACCTCCGTTTGGACGGCGAAGCGCTTGGCCGCAAGCGCTCGAAGCGCCGCGTGATCACCCGGATTGGCACGCCACCGGCAGCGGTTCCCCAATCGGCCGCCAGCATCGGCCAGGGTGAGCGCTTCCGCTATTGGCAGGGCGCGTCGGGCCGGCGGTACCTGTTCTCCCGCGTTGACCTCGCCGAACTGTCGACCTTCGCCGATGCCGTAGTGATCCTTTTGACCGCCGACGGCGCCGCCCCGCGCCCGACTGTCCTGGTGGGCGAGATCGACCATGAGGGCGCCGTGCGTGGCCCCGATGGGGCTCCAGTGACGGATAGCGCGGATGTTGCCTATGTCCACCTGCTCGCCTGCGATAGCGAGGCACGCACAGCCGTGATGGATGACATCATCGCGGCGGGCTGACGCTCACACGTCCGCGTCGGGCACCCGCTCTTCCAACAGCCGCGCGCCGACCCACGCCAGCGTGGGGTCATGCAGGCCCAACTCCTCCAGATGCGCCAAGGTGTTGAGGACGTAGTCGGGATTGGCACCCGACACGCCGACGCCTTGGCGCACGTGGCTCAAGAGGGCCTCGCGCGGCAAAGCGCCGGCATATTGGGGATGCGCGCGGTCAACCACATAGGTGAGCGCCGTGACGGTGTGGTCGTCAGTGAGCGCCACGCGGGCCTCGATCTCCCGATACACCAGCGTCACTTGCTCGCGTTCGCGCAAATAGGCGATCGTCGGCTCTCGGTCCGCCGCGCTGACCCGAAACGCGATGCCCCGGCAGGCCCCGCCACGATCAAGCCCCAGGACAAGCCCTGGCCGTTCCGGAGTGCCGCGGTGGTGGTGGGAGTAGACGCACAGCCGTCGATGCCAACCACGCACCGTCCCGATGCGCCGCTCCACGAACGGAAATCCCGGTCGCCACATCAGCGACCCATACCCAAACACCCACAAGTCATTCATGCCGCGGCCCCGCGCTGTCCGCTGCTTATGTGAAACGAAGCCGCCGCGAGATCAACCGGTTGACCGCGCTCCTCTCGCGCCATTGCCCGCCGCTTGCGACCAAGGCTTGAGAAAGGTCACAGGCAGCGGGCACGCGGGATCAGCCGTCTTGCTCGAGGTCGGTGAGCCAGCGGGCGATCATGCCTTCCTGCTCCTCCAATGTCTTGCGGTCCGCCTCAATATCGGCGAGCCGCTTCTTGAGCTTGGCCAAGAGCGGCGCTCGTGAGCGCGGCTCGGTGTCGATGGCTTCCAGGATCGCCCGCGTCGCCTCGACGGTCAGGCCGATGTGCCGGCAGGTCAGAATGAACTCCAGCCGATTCAGATCCGCCTTGCCATAGTGGCGATGCGCCCCGAGCGTCCGCTGCGGGACGATGAGGCCTTTCTCCTCGTAGAAGCGCAAGGTCCTCAGCGATACGCCCAACAGATCGGCGATCTCGCCAATCCGATAGGGTCGGTCCTCCAGTGCGTCGAAGAATGCCGACGACCTGGCGGTATGCGGTAGGTTGGTCACGATTGGTCCCCCATCCGGGTTACGAAATCGCCGCACCGGTGCGGCGTCGCGGATGGGGTGACGTATACGTCAGGGGGTCCGTTACGTCCGTCACGCAGGTGCGTGACGTGAGCCGGCTCATCTGTCACGTAGTGACGTGACAACCGCCCTGGAACGATCCAAAAAACCGAAAACTCGGCTAAAATTCCACTGATGTCACAGGACGATCAGCCCCGAACCAACCGCTCGCAGCGCGGCCGACGTGCGATCGCCCACGCCAAGCTTGCGATAGATACGCCGCATCAGCGTGTCGACCGTGTGCTCGGAGATGCCCAGCACCTCGGCGATCACCGAGTTTGATTTGCCGCGCACCACCCAGGTCAACACGTCGATCTCGCGCGGTGTCAGTGTCGCCGGTGGCACCTCGACCGCGCCATGGAGCTGCAGAAACCGCATATGGGTCTGGTGGCAGGCAAACTGGATCTTGATGAGTTCGCCAAGCGGCAAATCCAAATGATGCGACAAGCTTCCGGCGCCGAAATAGGCGACCGTGCCGATCGATCCGCATACGGGAATACCGTAGCCGTCCTTCAGCCACGTCTTCGCGTCTGCCACATTGCGCGCCTCAGCCTCGGTGAGGGTGACAAGAGTATCGATATCCCACCACCGATACGGCTCAGTCGCCCGGCGGGCAAAGTTGATGATGGGATCACACAGGTAATATCGGTTCTCAATGTAGTGGCGCACCCAATCTTCCGGAAACGAATTGGTGATGAAGCCTTGATGCATGTTGAGCCCAACAAGATGCTCGACGAGCACATGATAGCTCCACACCTCCAGACCGCGCTCACCCAAAAACCCGCTCAGAGCCTCGAACAGAGCCGCCTCTGTTCGCACCCGCAGGGTTTTCTCGATGTACTCGCCCAGGATCATCGGGAAGCCGCCCAATTTTTCACCACACCTCGACACTCGCACCCTTGCGGCCCGCCTGCCAAGGGAAACAAGGCGCCACGATTGGAAAATCTCACGTAACGTTCGCCCTAGACCGATGCGCGCGAACCGGTCAGACTGACACCATATGGGGGAGCCAAACGAGGCTAGCGTGGCACAGCGCGACGATCGACGGGACTGGGCGTCCCTGTTTCGACTGGAAGCGGACAGCGGCTTGCCGCTGCAGCTGCAGATCCGCAAGGCGGTGATCAATGCCATTGGCGAGGGCCGCCTGCCGGCCGGCCTGCGCATCGCCTCGTGCCGCGATCTCGCCACCAGCCTCGGCGTCGCCCGCAACACCGTGGTGCTGGCCTTCCAGCAGCTCGTCTCCGAAGGTGTGCTCAAGTCACGCCCGCGCAGTGGCTTCTATGTGCCCGAAGGCCGTGTGGCCTTGCCCGAACCCGAAGTGATCGCCAAGCCGCCGACCGAGACGGTGGCGTGGTCGCGGCGCCTGCCGGGCCGGCCGAGTGCCCAGCGCAACATCGTCAAACCGGCCGATTGGCAACGCCACCCCTACCCGTTCGTGTATGGCCAGTTCGATCCAACCTTGTTTCCCACCAATGACTGGCGCGAGTGCGCGCGCGCGGTGCTGTCGGTGTTGGAGATCCGCGGCTGGGCCCGGGATCTGGTCGATGGCGACGACGAGGATCTCGTCGAGCAGCTGCGTCGCCACGTCTTGCCCCGCCGCGGCATCTGGGCCGGCAAGGACGAGATCATCCTCACGCTGGGCGCCCAGCACGCACTCTATCTCGTCGCCACCTTGCTTAGCGGCCCCGGTGTCACCATCGGCTTCGAGGATCCCGGCTACCCCGACGCCCGCAACATCTTTTCAATTGCCGGCGCCACGCTGCGCCCAATCCCCGTGGATGCCAACGGTCTCGTGGTCGACGACCGCTTGACCGGCTGCCAGGCCGTGTTCGTCACCCCGGCCAGCCAGTGCCCCACCACCGTGCCGATGTCGAAGCCCCGCCGCCAGGCCTTGATCGAGCGGGCGCGCCGCGATGATTTCGTCATCATCGAGGACGACTATGGGGTGGAGCTCTTGGGCGAGGAGAATGCCGTTCCCGCCCTCAAGAGCATCGACCGCCACGACCGCGTCATTTATGTCGGCAGCCTGTCCAAGGTGCTCGCCCCCGGCTTGCGGCTTGGCTACATCATCGCCCCGGCTGAGCTGATCCGCGAGCTGCGCGCCCTGCGCCGGCTCATGCTGCGCCACCCGCCGTCGAACAATCAGCGCATGGTCGCCCTGTTCCTCTCGCTCGGCCACGCCCAGGCGCACTTCAAGCGCTACGCGCTTGCGCTCAAGCGCCGCGCGGCCTTGCTCGATGCCGCCGTCGCCCAGCATTTGCCAACCTTCCAGGCCCAACGCGCGCCGGCGGCCTCCAGCCTATGGCTGACCGCGCCGGACGGGCTTGATACCGACGTGCTCGCCCGCGAGGCGCTCAAACGGGGCATCGTCATTGAACCCGGCGGCATCTTCTTCGCCGATCCTCAACGCGCCAAGAACACCGCCCGCCTCGGCTTCGGCTCCATCACACCGGACAAAATCGAACCCGGCATCCGCCTGCTGGCCGAGGTCGCCTGCGGTTTGGTCTGAAACGATCAACCATCCGGATGTCTCCCTGCTTGGCCATCAGCTGCCGCTATGGCACCCTTTGGTATGTCCCTTCGCGCGATGACCGCGCCCCGCCCCGGGCCGATCAACCGGCCGCCGACGCCAGCCCTACAAACACCGCCAAGGACCTCAGATCCATGCTGACCTCGTTCTCTCGTCTGTCCCTGGGATCTCTGGCACTGGCCGCAGCGCTCGCGTGGGCCCCGACGCAAGCGCTGTCGGAGCCGCTGCTGGCAACCTCCACCCGCGCGGAAGAACCGGCCACCGAGGCCATGCGCCAGCACGCGCCGGGCCTGGTGACGCACCGGTTCTATCGGCTCAACCTGTCGACCGTGGGCCGCGTCATGGGTATCGGCCCCAGGGCGCGCGCGGCGAGCCGGCTTGATACGGTACTCACCTTGACCTTGAAGCCCGGCGTCACGGCCACCTTCGAGCGGTCGTTCCGCGAGGTGGCGCCCGATGGCACCGTGACGTGGTCGGGTCGCCAGGTCGGCGACGCTAGCGGGTCGGCGGTGTTCGTCAGCGATCGGGGCCAGATCATCGGCCAAATCCAAGTTGGCGACCGCGTCTATCGCCTGGCACCCGCCGGCGGTGGCCTCACGCGGGTGAGCGAGTTCGAGTTGTCGGGCTTCCCGGAGGATATTGTCCGCCCGGTGCCCACGCCACGCTCCGATCTAGCACCGCAGGCCGAAGACACAGCGCGGGCGACCACCCCGATCACCTATATCCGTTTGATGATGGTCTACACCCGCAAGGCCGTTCGCGGTGCGGCACTCGCTGGCACATCCATTACGGCGGAATCCAACCTCGCCTTCGCGCTTGCCAATACGGGCTTCGTGAATTCCGGGCTGAATGTGCGACTGCAAAACGCCGGCGTCATCGCCGCGCCATCGACCTATAACGAAGATGCCGCCAGCTATGAATCCGGCCTGACCGCGCTCACCTCCGGCGCCGCGTTTGCCGCCGCGCGCAGCCAGCGCAACACCCGGCGCGCCGACCTGGTGGCGCTGATGCGCGAAGGCGGCGCTTATTGCGGCATCGCCTGGATGATCACCAATCCGAGCGCAGCGACCGCCGGGTATGGCTACTCCGTCTTCACCCGCGGCTGCATCACCAACCTGTCGTTCGCCCACGAGGTCGGCCACAATATCGGCCTCAACCACGATCGTTATGTGGTCGCGGTCAAGCCGACCGGCACCTACAATTACGGCTATGTGAACCTATCGGGCCGCGTGCGCTCGATCATGGCCTATAACAGTGCCTGTGCGGATCGCGGCTTCAACTGCACGCGCGTCAACATGTTCTCCACGCCCTTGCGCCGCTTCCAGGGCAAGGTGATCGGCACCACCGCCGACGACAGCGCCCGCATGATCCGGCGCAACGCCGCGCGCATCGCCGCCTATCGCTGAGGGCAGCGGCGCGTCGGCGTTAGCGCTGGCTCGCCCACCGGGCTCCGCTGGCCCTAGAAAGGGGTGCCAGTTTGCGGCACAGTCTCCCCTGCCATCAAGACAAGGGGAAACGAACATGCGGATGACGACCGAGGAAGCCTTCGTGAAGGTCTTGCAGATGCACGGCATCGAGCATGCCTTTGGCATCATCGGCTCGGCCTTCATGCCGATCTCCGACCTGTTCCCCAAGGCGGGCATCACGTTTTGGGATGTGGCGCACGAATCGAACGGTGGCCTGATGGCCGATGGCTACACCCGCGCCACCGGCAAAATGGCGATGGCGATCGCCCAGAATGGCCCAGGCGTCACCGGCTTCGTCACCGCCGTCAAAACCGCCTACTGGAACCACACACCGATGCTGCTTGTGACGCCGCAGGCGGCCAACCGCACCATCGGCCAAGGCGGCTTCCAGGAAGTCGAACAGATGGCGCTGTTCCGCGACATGGTGTGCTACCAAGAAGAGGTGCGCGACCCCGCCCGTATGGCCGAGGTGCTCAACCGCGTGATTGAGAAGGCTCATCGCGGCTCGGCCCCGGCGCAGATCAACGTGCCGCGCGACTTCTGGACCCGCGAGATCGACATCGACTTGCCGCGCATCGTCCGCTTCGAGCGGCCGGCCGGTGGCGCCGGCGCGATCCAGGAAGCCGCTCGCCTGCTCTCGGAGGCGAAATTCCCCGTCATCCTGTCGGGCGCTGGTGTCGTCATTGGCGGCGCGATCGATGAGACCGTGGCGCTCGCCGAGCGGCTCGATGCGCCGGTGTGCTCGGGCTATCAGCACAATGACAGCTTCCCCGGCAGCCACCGGCTCGCCGTCGGCCCGCTGGGCTATAATGGCTCGAAGGCGGCCATGGAGCTGATCGCCCAGGCCGACGTGGTGCTGGCGCTCGGCACACGGCTCAATCCGTTCTCCACCTTGCCGGGCTATGGCATCGACTATTGGCCGCGCCAGGCGAAGATCATCCAGGTTGATATCAACGCCGACCGCATCGGCCTGTCGAAGCCTGTCACCGTGGGCATTTGCGGCGACGCCAAGCAAGTGGCCGCCGGCATCCTCGCCCACCTGGCGCCCGGCGCCGGCGAGGCCGGCCGCGCCGAGCGTCTCGCGCTCATCCACCAGAAGAAGTCCGCCTGGCTGCAGGCGCTGTCGGGCATGGACCACGAGGACGATGATCCCGGCACGTCATGGAACGAAGAGGCCCGCACCCGCGAGCCCGACCACATGTCACCCCGGCAAGCGTGGCGCGCCATCCAGGCCGGCTTGCCGCGCGCGGCGATCATTTCCACCGACATCGGCAACAACTGCGCGATCGGCAACGCCTACCCGACCTTTGAACAGGGCCGCAAATATCTCGCACCCGGCCTGTTCGGCCCGTGCGGCTATGCGTTCCCCTCCATTGTCGGTGCCAAGATCGGCTGCCCGGACACCCCGGTTGTCGGCTTCGCGGGCGACGGCGCGTTCGGCATCTCCATGAATGAAATGACGTCGATTGGCCGCGAGGGCTGGCCGGCGATCACCATGGTGATCTTCCGCAACTATCAATGGGGTGCGGAGAAGCGTAACACCACACTGTGGTACTCCAATAACTTCGTCGGCACCGAGCTCAACCGCAACCTCTCTTACGCCAAGATCGCCGACGCGTGCGGCCTCAAGGGCGTGGAGGTGCGCACCCCCGCCGCGCTGACCCAGGCGATCGCCGAGGCGTGTGCCGCCCAAAAGGACGGCGTGACCACCTTCATTGAGGTGATCTTGAACCAGGAGCTCGGCGAGCCGTTCCGCCGCGACGCCATGAAGGCGCCCGTGCAAGTGGCCGGCATCTGCCGCGATGACATGCGCCCCCAACAGGTGGCGTGATCAGTCCATAGGTGCCCCAAATACTCTTAATGATCAAAAGACACAATGCCTTAGGAACGACTGCGGATTGCATCTGTTGTCGTTCCTCGGCGCTTAGCCAACGCCGACGCAATAAATAATCACTCCATCAGACTTATGAAGCTTGACGCCGCCCCTAGAAAGCGGATTTAATGTGGTACCGCTAATTGATTCTCTTGGAGGTTGTATGTTCATTATTTTTGACGATTACGTGAATGAAACAGCTGTAGCAGTTAATGTTAACTTGGTTACAAAGATTTATCCGAACCCTGATGCAAACAAAGAGTCAACCGTTCTGGAGTTCGGATCTTCGGACAAAGTTGCGGTAGTGGGCGATTTTGAAACAACTTTGAATATATTTAATCCTTCTCGTACCTCTGTCTGATTGACAAGGCCGGCCGTTTCAGCCACAACCGCCGCGGTTTTGGGAAGGAACGCCCGATGTCGGGGACGTCTGCCATTTCGCTTGATCCGACCGCGCCCGTCGCGGCGACGAAGCGGCGCGCGTGCGTCCCAAGCCTCACCACCAAAACGATGAAAACCACCACCACCGTCTGACGGTTCCTCGTGCCCTGTGCCTCTCCCAGGGATACGGGGGAGCGAAGGATGCGCTGTGCCGGCTAAGCCGGGCGGCGGGAGGGGCGGAACCGAAGAAGGACTTGGGTCATGGTGTATCAAGCCAACGGGTACAAGGTCGCCATTGTCGGCGCCACGGGCAATGTCGGGCGCGAAATGCTCGATATTCTGGCCGAGCGCGGCTTTCCGGTGCGCGAAGTGGTGCCGCTTGCCTCCAAGCGGTCGCTGGGCACCGAGGTGTCGTTTGGCGACAAGACCCTCAAGTGCAAGGTGCTGGACCACTATGACTTCTCCGACACCGACATTTGCTTGATGTCGGCCGGCGGCGCCGTTTCCAAGGAGTGGTCGCCCCGCATCGGCGCGCAGGGCTGCGTCGTCATCGATAACTCGTCGGCCTGGCGCTATGACGCCGACGTGCCGCTGATCGTGCCGGAAGTGAACGCCGACGCGGTCAAGGGCTTCACCAAGAAGAACATCATCGCCAACCCGAACTGCTCGACCGCCCAGCTCGTCGTGGCGCTGAAGCCGCTGCACGAGAAGGCCAACATCTTGCGCGTGGTCGTGTCCACCTACCAGTCGGTGTCCGGCGCCGGCAAGGAAGGCATGGACGAGCTGTGGGCGCAGACCAAGGGCCGCTATGTGCCCGGCACCGAATTTGCCGCCAAGAAGTTCCCCAAGGACATCGCCTTCAACCTCATTCCGCAGATCGACGTCTTCATGGAAGACGGCTTTACCAAGGAAGAGTGGAAGATGATGGCCGAGACGAAGAAGATCTTGGATCCCAAGATCAAGCTGACCGCCACCTGCGTGCGCGTGCCCGTCTTCATCGGCCACTCCGAAGCCGTCAATGTGGAGTTCGAGCACCCGATCTCGGCGGACGAGGCCCGTGAGATCTTGCGCGCCGCGCCGGGCATCCTGGTGGTCGACAAGCGCGAACCGGGCGGCTACGCCACCCCGCAGGACGCCGCTGGCGAGGACGCCACCTATATCAGCCGCCTGCGCGAAGACCCCACCGTCGAAAACGGCCTCGCCTTCTGGTGCGTCTCCGACAACCTGCGCAAGGGCGCCGCCCTCAACGCCGTCCAAATCGCCGAAGTGCTGGTCAATCGCAAGCTCATCCAGCCCAAGAAGCAGGCGGCGTGAGCAACCGGTGATGTAACAAATAGGTTCAAGGCCTGAGAAAACCCCCGTCCCGGCAAGGCCAGTGGCGGGGGTTTTTGGCTTTGGGGTGGCGGGGACGCCACAACCAGCTGCGGGTCAGCGTCCCATGAAGGCATCAATCATATTGGCGGTTCGGGCCAGCTGGTCGTCGTTCATGGTGGCGAGGCTGTGCTGAATGCGAGCGAGCAGCTTACCCCGCTCCCCGATCGGCGTCGCCGCATCGGTGGCGCCGAACAAGGCTAAGGGCGATAGGCCCAAGGCAGCGGCGATCTTCTCCACCGTGTCGAACGACGGCGCCGCAACGCCGCGCTCAATCTTACCGATGGTCTCAATAGAGACGTCGACGAGATCAGCCAACCGTTCCTGCGTCATGCCGCTCGCGCGCCGATGATGGCGGACCTGCGTCCCGAATGCCTGCTTCAGTCCCATGGCGCACCTCCGAGACCAGTCATCGGAGGTCTGAAATCGATACTTAAGGAATCATCAGTTCCTATTCATAAGATTCCATGCTACAGATTCCGACACGCCGCTTTCGGTATCATCATTACGGATTTGCGATGTGGGACATGGTGATATTCGGCCTCAAAGGACTGGGTTTGGCGCTTGGGATCGGCCCCATTGTGGCGATGATCGGCTATGGGGTGTGGATACACAGTCTTCAGCCCCGACTGATCCCCCAGGCCGAAATCGACCGCCTCGCCCAAGCCCTGATCGACCGCGAAGCCGACCCCGAACACGCCGCCTTCATCGAACACCACGCCGCCTGGTTCCGCTCGAACTTCTACGAACAAGGCAAATGGCTGCGGGTGAGGAAGACCCTCAGACGATGGCGCAGACAATCAAAGTGAGGCGGGGGTGGGAGGCAATCTCCAAGCACCCGTGAATTTTGACTTTTGTAAGCCCAGTTCAACACGCTTGAGCACCGTACATGGTCGCCGAAATAGCGTAGTGCGCGGTCAAAACTGTGCTCAACCATCATTTCAGGGGATCGACGACAACGTCAAAGCCGCTAAAGGCTGAGGGATAACATTGACTTACGAAGGCGCGGAGGTGCCTCGTGTCCCTGGCAGCAGTGTTCGGCGCCAATGTGCGCCACTATCGAAAAGCGAAGAAGCTGACCCAGGCTGATCTGGCCGAAGCGGTGCGGCTCTCGCCCGAGATGATCAGCCAGATCGAACGCGGCGTCGCCGCCCCCTCCTTCGCCACCATCGTACGCTTGGCCGAAGTACTGGGCGTGCCCGAAGTCGTCCTGTTCGGCGTCGGCCTCATCGTCACCCCCGACACCGACCGCACCCGCATCCTCACCCGCATCCAATCCAAACTGTCTCGATTGAACGAGGACCAGTTGGCAAGAGCAGAACGCATGCTGGGGGCATTGGTGGATTGAGGGGGTGTGGGATCTAGATCAGCTGGCTTTCAAGGGTATCAATAGACTTCTACACGGCATTCGTGCAAAACTCCCCACTTCGTCGGCCTAAAAGCAGCCTTCTTGACTGCTACAAGCCATAGCGGTTTGTGAGTAGGTCGGTTGATAGGCACTGGGAGTGACTTGCATGCCAACGAAGCCGAGGGACGGAAAGGGCTCAAGAGCCGGCATCCGCGCCCCCAGGGCGATGGCAAACTTTCTTGTCCTGAAACCAGATGAACCACTTAAGCGGTCTGGCAAGGCTAAAGCCCATAATGCGCCCGCTCAACAGGCGGATGCGTCTCGTTTATCAGCAGATGACAGCCTCACTCCACTTACTGGAAAATCGAGTGCGCAGCGGGAAGCGACACCAACTTTGGACTTTCTCTTCGACGCCGAAAAATGCATTGAAGCAATCCAATTTCTAACCATCCATGCGCCATTCATCTCACTAGAACACGCTGGAAAAATCTTGTTCGTCGCCGAGAGGGAACATCTCCTCGATTGGGGACGACCGATTTTTGGCGACAGCTATCGCGCCGTGGATCAAAAACCCGTACCCGTCAATACGTTCGCACTCATCGCTAAAAGGCTCAGCGAGTCAGGTGAAATCGGCGGCCTATTGTTATCCCGGATTCTCGTCCAAGCGGGCAGCATTGAAACATATCTCGGCCCAATGTACGCGGCGCCAGCTCAAAAGCGACTGACAAACAGTGATCAAGAGGCCCTTCTTTCGGCGCTTCGTCGGTCTGAAGCCATGTCTCTTGAAGAATTTGATGAAATAGTGCCCCAGGACTTTTCGTCTGAAGGTGAATCAGCGAACAACAAGATAAACAATACAAGCAGTCTCAGCCTCTGGCTCAATGAGGAACAAATAGACTATGTTGCTCAGACGTCTACGGTGAAAAGAGGTATGCCAGATTGATCAAGTGGTCTGTCTTGCGCATAATGCGACCCGATATAATTCCACCCCACGATAAATACTGCATTTCTATATCTTCAACACATGAATGGTTCTTTTATATCAACTCTAACCCTCCGCCCTTCAAGAAAGCCCGTGAATTTGCGGTCGAAGTTGAGAATTTTGAAGCGCACTTTTTAAGTCATACGTCGTATATCGATGTCGTCCAAATCATCAGAGACGTTCCTGAGGCCCAGCTAAAAGAAGCCCTTGCGGACCCCAGCCGTCAGCTTGGCCAATTGGCACCTTTCCTTATCGACCGGATAAGAGCATCTGTTGCCCAAACGCCTGCGCTTTCGGCGAATGAAAAAGCTGAAATTTTGTCGTGATGTCAGACACATCGACGGCACAGAACGTGTCCAACTGCATCAGGTACTTGGAAGCCTTCGCCGAGAGCCAACTGACAAGACAGGCCCAAGGCTCGATCCCCCCCCACGCGCGGCCTCATCCGCGCGCGGTGTCATCTCGTGCTTCCACGCCCACCCAAATCCATCAGGGCAGCTTGCCCAGGTTGAAGAACTGGGTTTCGCCCGAGGAGCCGTCGATGCCGTCGTTGTCGGTGACCAGGTAAGCGGTGCCGGTGGCGTCGAGGGTGAAGCCTTCGGGCTTATCGAGCACATAGCCGTTGGCGGCCTTAAGAAGCGGCATCAGGTCCTTGATGACGGTCTTCTTGACGACCGGGGCGTCGGCCGCGTCGAGGGCGGCGGGGGTGACGCCGTCGAGCGACACGCGGGTGAGGATCTTCACCTTCGCCTTCGGGCCAATCAGGTTATCGCGCTCCAGGACAATGAAGCCGCCGGGCACGCTGGTGAGATCGGACAGGCCGATCCAGCCCTCGCCCTTCGGCTCCAGCGGATAGCGCGCCTGGCCGAACGCGCCGGTCTTGGGATCGATCGCGATCAGGCGCACCTGGCCCTTCGGGTCGTCCTTCCACTCACGCTGCACGGCGATCCACACCCGCTCGGCGTCGCCCTGGCCGGTGACGGCCACGCCCTCGAAGCCAAACCGGGTGGCATTGGCGCGCAGGCCCTCGGGCAGCTCGATCACCCGCTCGACAACGCCCTTGGCGTCGGTCTTCACCAGCGTGGAGTTGGTCTTGTTCTTCTCCCGCTCCGGATTGCCTTCCGACGCGAGCCAGAAGCCGCCGTCGGCCGCCACCGCAACGCCCTCCAGGTCGAGGTTTTCCATCGGCTTGCCGTCCTTGGTGACGGTAATCGCGCCGGTGATGGTGGCCGGCGACTTGGTGGCGTCGATGGTCAGGATGCGGCCTTGCGAATAGAAGCTGTCGGTGACGGCATAAAGCTGGCCGGATGCGGTGGGATGGCCCGCCAAGCCCGACAACGCGCCCCACGCGATCGGCAGGCCCGATGCGTCATTGGCCGACACGATGGTGGGATAAGCCGCCGCACCCGGGCCGCGGGCATACACCGTCACCACCGAGCCGATGCCGCCGTCTTCGCGGTTGTCGGCTTCCGACGCGGTGACGAATAGGCCGCGCGCGGGGAGGGCGAGCAGGCCTTCCGGCCCCACGCCGCCCGGCAGCGCCTGCAGGAAGCGCGGCGCGGCGCCGGTGTCTTGATAGACCGAGACGAGCGAGGAGCGCTCGGCGGCGACAAACAACAGCTTGTCGGCACCATAGGTCGCCGCGGCAACACCCTCGGGCTCAACACCCTTGCTGTTGCGCTTCTCGGGATAGTGGCCGAGCCGCACCGCGAGGTGGTCGAGCTCGTTGCCGGGGCTGTGCAGCACCTTGCCGGTGCGGTCAAAGATCGTATAGCCACGCGAGCCGCCCTTATAGTCGCCCTCGTCGGCGGTGATGAAGCGATCGGTGTCGATCCACTTCACCGCATCGGGCTCGCGCGGAACGCCGGCCTTCTCGCCCGACAGGTCGATCACGCCGTCGCGCTTCACGTCGATCGCCTTCAGATCAACCGTGCCGGCCGAGAAGTGCGCGGTGACCTTGGCGGTCGCCAGATCAACGATGGCGATGTGGTTATTCTCCTGCAGCGTCACCACCGCCTCGTCGCGGGCGTTAATGTCGACGAATTCCGGCTCCGGGTCGTCACCGGCCACGGCGGCAAGGCCGGTCATGTCGACCCGCTTCAGCCCCGCGCAGTCGACCGCGCCATTCTTGACCGGCAGCACAGCCAGGAAGCCCGCCGGCATCTGCGGGATCGCGCCGTCATTCACTTTCTCGTCGCGCTCGTTCTCGATCGCGATGGCAATCCACGTGCCCGCCGCGTTGACCGCGATGGAATCGGGCTGTCCGCCCAGCGCGCAGGTCGCGGTGACCGCCTTGGTGGCGATATCCACGGTCACCAGATCGCCCGACGGCGCGGTGAAGCTGGGCGAGGTGTTGAGCGCGACAAACGCGGTCGATCCCAGCACGGCGACCGACGTCGGCTCACCGGTCAGCGCCAGCGTGCCGGCCGCCTTCGGCGCGGCGGGGGTGGTGATGTCGATAAAGCCGAGCCGCTTGCCGGGGCTGTCGGTGTAGACGAGCGTGAGGCCATCGGCCGTCGCGGCAATGATCTCCGCCGCCGTCTCCGCCTTGGGGTCGGCCCCGGCGGGCAGATTGTCCACCACATGGAAGCTCGCGACCCGATTAAACACATCCGCCCGCGCCGGATCGGCAACCGAGGTCAGAAGTGTAGCGGCAAGAGCAACAAGGATCGGCTTCGTCATGGGGGCCTCGCAGAAGCGATGTCAAAACAACACCCCTCGCGATACCCACCCGGTATGACGGATGCGTGACAGTTCCCTCACGGGAGACACCGCGCCCCGCCGGTGGCGCCACAGCGCCGTGGCCTCCCGGAAGGGATTCGAACCCCTGACCCCAGGTTTAGGAAACCTGTGCTCTATCCTGCTGAGCTACCGGGAGGTGCCGCGGCGGGCGCATTGGAGACGAAAGGCAAGGCGCGTTCAAGAGGGAATTCGGGGAATGGCGCCGCCACCGCCGTGCCGTATTTTGGTCGTCAGGGCGTGAAAGCAATGGGGCACGGCGGACCAGGGGCCGGGATCCGGCTCTCACGTTAAGCGGGGGCCGGGATACCTCATGACCCCTCGGACGCCCGAGGTTTGACACGTTGAGAAGCACGAGCAGGCGGGGCGCGAGCGGTCGAGATGAGACGCAGCAACGGCATGGCGGTGTGGCGGATGCGATGGCTTGGCGCGGCCCTGGTCGCGGCCACCGCCATGCCCTTGCCATCGCAAGCCCTCGCGGACCCCGCAACCTGCCCCGGTCTTGATGCGGCCGGCGCGCCGTTGGGCGAACCGGTGGAGATCGCCCATGTGGTGGCGGGAGATGAAGTGCAGCTCGCCGATGGCCGGACCGTGCGGCTCGCCGATGTGGCGGCCGCGCGCGACCCGCTGGCCGGCCCGCGCCCGCCAGACGATGCAGCGGCGGTCTCGCGCGCCGCGTTGGTCGAGCTTGTGGGCAGCGCGAAGGCCGTGCGCTTGGTGCCCATCGCACCGGCCCGCACAGCCGCGACGGCGGCGACGACATTGGATCGTTATGGGCGCGTGGTTGGCCGGCTGATTGTCTTGAACGCCGCGCCGACCACCGGGCCTGACCAGCCGGTGCTCACATGGGCCGATGCCGCCGTCGCGCTCGCCGGGCGCGGGGTCGTGCGCTATCAGCCGGTGGCAGCGTGGCGCTCCGCGTGCTTCGCGG
The DNA here is from genome assembly GCA_943373055.1 of Rhizobium sp. Q54. Classification (GTDB taxonomy): domain Bacteria; phylum Pseudomonadota; class Alphaproteobacteria; order Rhizobiales; family Ancalomicrobiaceae; genus CALSBD01. Next base: position 3,114 of record CALSBD010000004.1, on the reverse strand, counting down.
CCGTGCGCGCGGCCGATGGCGCGGCGCGGGCGACGGGCGCGGGGTTGATGGCTATCCCGGCCTATGCCACCCGAGACGCCGGCGCCACCGATCTCACCCAGAGCGCGGGCGCAGCAGTGGCGGTCGAGGGCCGCGTCGTTTCGCTTGGTCATGCCGGGCGGACCACCTATGTGAATTTTGGCGATGACTTCGCGCGTGACTTCACCGCGTGGCTATCCGATAAGGACCGTCAGGCATGGCTGAGCGCCGGTGTCGACGTGGCGACATGGCCGGGCCAACGGGTCCGGCTGTACGGCGTGTTGACCCCGCGCGACGGCGGCTCGATGCGGCTCACGGATGCGGGCCAAGTGGAGCAGCTGCCGCACAGGCCGAACACCGCGGGCGCGGGTCCAGGAGGGGACACAAAAATCCGCCAAGGGGCGGCGCCCTGATCAACCGGTGTTCATATGTGGTGATGTTGCATGAGTTGACCCAAGACGCCACGGCTGGTTCTTGGGGACCTTGCAGTGACGTAAAGGACCCTCCGTGACCGTGCTGCCCGGTCTTGCGACACGATCCGTCCTCCGCCCGTCGCGACGCCTGGCGTCGATTGGCGCGGTGGCGCTTGCGCTGTGGCTGGCGGGTTGCGCGTCAATCTATCGGGGCACCGAGGATCCCTCGCCCGCCCCCCCGCAGCCCAAGCCCGTCTTACTGTCCGAGGAGCCGCGCGATCCGGAGCATTCGCGCATCGTGGCGGCCTATGGCGGCGTCTATGACAATCCGCGCGCGGCCCGCGCCATCGCCCGTGCGGTCGGTCGGCTGGTCGCCGCATCCGACGATCCGTCGGTGACCTATCGCATCACCATTCTCGATTCGCCCATCATCAACGCCTTCGCGCTGCCCTCCGGCAGTCTTTATGTCACGCGCGGCCTGCTCGCTTTGGCCAATGATACCTCGGAGGTCGCTGCCGTCATTGCCCACGAGATGGCGCACGTCACCGCGCGCCACGCCTTTGCCCGCGCCCGGCGCGGCGAGGCGGCGCAGGTGGTCAATCGCGTGGTTGCCAATGTGGTGCAAGACCCCGAGCAGCAGCGCCTCGCGATCGCCTCCACCCAGCTCTCGCTCGCCCGCTTCAGCCAGGTGCAAGAGCTCGAGGCGGACGCCATTGGCGTGAAGACGCTGGCGCGCGCGGGCTATGACCCGTTCGCCGCCGCTCGCTTCCTCACCTCCATGGGCCGGTTCGCCAATTATCGCGCCAATCGCGACGCCACCGACCGGATGGATTTTCTCTCCTCGCACCCCTCCACGCCGGAGCGGATCAATTTTGCCGTGCGGGCGGCCCGCGAGATCGGCGCGCCCGGTATCGGCGAGCAGGATCGCGAGGCCTATTTGAGCGGCATCGACGGCCTTACCTTCGGCGATGATCCCGCCGAGGGCTTCGTGCGCGGCCGGTCGTATCTTCACCGCCAGCTCGGCATTGGATTTGACGTCCCCGAGGGCTGGACGATCGACAACACGCCGCGCGCGGTGCTGGCCGCTGGGCGTGACGGCACCGCACTGCGCTTTGATGGCGCGAACGTGCCTGCGACGCTGGCCTTGGATGCCTATTTGAAGTCGGGCTGGATCAACGGGTTGGATCCGGACTCGGTCGCCACCACCACGCTGGCCGGCTTGCCCGCCGCCACCGGCCGCGCCACCGCCGATGGCTGGTCGTTCCGCATTGCCGCCGTGCGGGTGGGCCCAACCACCTATCGGTTCATCCTCGCCAGCCGCGATCCCAACGAAGCGTTCGGCCAAGCGTTCCAATCGATCATCGCGAGCTTCCGCCAGCTGACCGAAGCCGATCGGGCGAGCCTATCGAGCTTGCGGCTGCGCCTGCGCACCGTCGCGCCCGGCGATACGGTCGCCTCGCTCGCGCGACTAATGACCGGGGTGGATCGGCCCGAGGAGCTGTTTCGCTCCCTCAACGGCTTGGCCCCCGACGCCCAGCCCGAGGCGGGCACCACAGTGAAGATCGTCGCCGACAAATAAGCCCGCCGCGAAAACGCAAAACCCCGCCGGCGCGCCGACGGGGTCTGTCTGCGTCCAAGGTCCACGCTCGCAACAGGGCCAACGCGTTAGACGAACGCGTTTTCGTCCACCTGCTGGCGCAAGAGAGCGGCCTTGAGCTTTTCGAGCGCGCGGTTCTCAATTTGGCGCACGCGCTCCTTCGAAATGCCGAGCGCTTCGCCGAGCGCTTCCAGCGTGGCCGCCTCGTCGCTGAGGCGGCGCTCGCGCACAATGCGCAGCTCACGCTCGGACAGCACGGTCAGCGCGGTCTTCAGCCACGCCATGCGCCGCTCGGTGTCGATCGATTCGGTCACCGTCTCGTCCGGCAACGGCTTGTCGCAGGTGAGGAAGTCCTGACGGTCCGCACCGTCCGTTTCGCTCTCCATCAAGGGGGCGTTGAGGCTGGTGTCGGGTGCCGACAAGCGGGCATCCATCAGCGCGGCATCATCCACCGACACGCCGACGGCAGCAGCGATCTGCTCATGCAGCGCGCGGCCCTGCACACCTTCCTCGCCTTGGCTGAGGCGGGCACGCAAACGGCGCAGGTTGAAGAACAGCGCCTTCTGTGCCGACGACGTGCCACCGCGCACGATCGACCAGTTGCGCAGGATGTAATCTTGGATGGAGGCGCGGATCCACCATGTCGCATAGGTGGAGAAACGCACCTGACGATCCGGCTCAAACCGCGAGGCCGCCTCCAACAGGCCAACATGGCCCTCTTGGATGAGATCGCTGGCCGGCAGTCCGAAATGACGGAACCGGGCCGCGATGGCGATCACCAAGCGCATGTGGGCTGCGGTCAGCCGATGGAGCGCAACCTCGTCTTGGTTGTCCTTCCACTGGCAAGCCAGGAGATGTTCTTCGTCGCGCTCCAGATAGGGCGCGGCCATGGCGGCCTTGACGAATTGGCGGCGTGCACTGACGGCGCGCATCATGTGTGTTTCCCCCTCAAATGTGCCAGTTCATCACCAGCGATGGGGACATTACGCACACAAACCGTGGCCGGATGGTGAGAAAATACGGAAATATCCGTACACGCTTAGGAACAACAGTTATTCCGCAATTTCAATAATCCTGAAACGCGGA
>CALSBD010000003.1:0-20363 GCA_943373055.1 Rhizobium sp. Q54 | reverse complement strand
ATGAACTGCGCGATGGCCGGCTGTTCTGGCGATTTCTCAATGAAGGCAACCTCGCGGCCTATCGCGCCGACCCGGATGTCTATGAACCGATGTTCGGCGGCTATTGCCCCTATGCGCTGGCGCGCCGCCTGCCAACGCCGGGCAATCCGCAGATCTTTGAGATCTTCGAGGGCAAGCTCATCTTCTTCTTCTCGGCCGCCCACCGGCTCGGCTTTCGCAAGTTACCCAAGGCCATGCTGACCGATGCGGCGACCCACTGGCCCGAGATGCGCAGTTATGTGGTCGGTCGCGGCTAAGGGCCGGTCGACCTCAAGAAATCACTTCGAGCGATCCCGGTGAAACGGGATGCCGGTGTTGCGTCCAAAATGACGCCAGGAACAAAAATCCTAGCGATCCTGGTCGGCGTCCATGGCGACCGGTGCGGCGGCCGGCGCCTCGGGCTCGGCGGTGGCCCGAGCCGCTTTCGCGCGCTTGCGCTCATTGAGGCGCGGCTCGCCGCCGAGTTCAACGTCGGGCGCGATGAAGCGGTCGGCCAGGCGATCCAGCGTTTCCTTCAAGACGGCCTGCTCGGCCATCAGGCCCTTCGCCTCCGCGACTTCGGCGGACAGGCGCTGGGCCTCGGCGACCAACCGATCCCGCTCGGCTTCAGCCGCCACCAGCCGCTGCTGCAGTTCCGCTTGGGCACGCTCGAGCCCTTCGATCGACTTTTCCACATTGTCGCTCGATGCCGTCAGCCGCTTGTTGGTGTCGCGTAGCCGATCAAGATCGCGCATCCGCTGCTCAAGCCGCTCATCCTTGTCCGCCACCTCGGCGGTGAGCTCGTCAATGCGCGCTTCAAGCTTGGCGGACTTTTCCTTCTCGCGCACCAAGATGGCCTCGCGCAGGCGCAGCTCGTCCTCTAGCCGCACCCGCTGGGCGGTCTCCGCGGTGAACTGAGCTTCGACGGAGGCGAGCTCGGCCTGCAAGGTGCCGATGTGAGTGATCTGAACCGCGATCTGGCCGGCACGATCGGACAGCTCGTTACCCAGCTGCGAAATGCGCGCTTCTAAATGCGATATGGTTTCGAGCTTGGTTGCGAGCTCCTGCTTGGTCGATGCCAACTCCTCGCGCACCCCATCGAGCGAGGCCTGCGTGGTGGCCAAATCGAGTCGCAGGCCGGCCTCGATCCCCTCCAGCGTTGAAATGCGCTCATTGCGCACCGCGATGTCGCCATTGAGGCTGACCACGCGGTTTTGCAGTCGATCGACTTCAAGAAGGCTGTGCGCCACCCGCTCGCGGAAGGCTTCGACCCGGTTTTCCAGCCGCCGCGCGTCCATGGCGAAGCCGGCTTTCAGGCGATCGCGCTCAGCGGCGATTTCGGTGAGGCCCAATGGCTGCTCAACGATCACTTTCTGCCGCGCAAGCCGGGCCGCACGCCGCCAGAGCGCCGGGGCCACGGCCAGCGCGATCAGCGCCATGGCCAGCGCGCCCGACAGCACATAGAGGACGGCTTCGATCACGTCTCGCTCCGCTCGCGCCCCACCACACCCGAGGCGCCTCCCCACCAGACGCCGGTCACGGCCTCGATGTCTGGATCGGCATATACCGGAACGGAAGCCGACGCCACCGCTCGCGAACACGGACCGCCATGCTCACACATTCGTGCGCAAACACGGTTAAACGGCGGCAGGCCTTGGCCAACCGCCGCTCCAGATCACAAACGGATCAGCGCGTCGCGCCAACCGCCAAACGGGGAAATGAGCTCGCCTGAGCCGGCTGCGCGGCGCGATTGACCGCATAAAGACCGCGTTTGTCGGGCATGGCGCGGAACACGTCGGTCAGCCCCACCACCGTCTCGGCCGCGCCCAACACCAGGAAGCCATCGTCCGGCATCGTCTTTTGGATCCGGCTCAAGATATCGACCTTGGTCTGGTTGTCGAAATAGATGAGCACATTGCGACAAAACACGATGTCGAACTGGCCAAGCGCGGTGAACGGCTCCAGAAGATTGAGCTTGCGATACTGCACCATCGAGCGGATATCCGCGCCGATCTGCCAGACATCGCCTTGCTGGGTGAAGAACTTCAGCAAGTGATTGATCGGCAAGCCACGCTGCACTTCGAACTGGGAGTAGAGCCCCGTCCGAGCCTTGGTGAGCACCTCGTTCGACAAGTCGGTGCCGAGGATCTCAATGCGCCAGCCCGCGATCTTCGATTCCATCTCCTTCAGGCACATGGCCAGCGAATAGGGCTCCTGCCCCGTCGACGCCGCCGCGCACCAGATCCGCAGCCGCTTGTCGCGCGCCCGATTGGCGAGCATGGCGGGCATCATGGTCTGGGTGAAGTGTTCGAACGGCAATTTGTCGCGGAAAAAGAAGCTTTCATTCGTCGTCATCGCCTCGACGACCGCTTCTGCGATCATTTGGCTGCCGGGCTCCTTGAGCTTGGCCACCAAGGCGGAGATTGACGCCAGCCCGTTCTTGCGCGCCACCGGCAGCAAGCGGCTTTCGATGAGGTACTGCTTCTCGTCGGACAGAACGAGGCCGGATCGTGATTTGAGAAACGTCCGCAGGTAATCATACTCAACTGGCGTCACGGACGGCCTCCACTCAAAATACGCACCACTTTGGGGCCGATGGCATCAAGGGCAAGGATCTCGGAGGCGATGCCCGCGTGGGCGACGGCGCCGGGCATGCCCCAGACGACGCTCGTTTCTTCATCCTGGGCAATGATCGAACCGCCGGCCCCCGCGATCATGCGCGCGCCATTGGCCCCGTCCGATCCCATGCCCGTCAGCACGACAGCCAACACCGCCGCGCCATAGACCGCCGACACGCTATCAAACAGCGGGTCCACGGCCGGCTTGCAGAAATTGACCGGCGGCAGATCATTCAGTTCGATCACCGGATCGGCGCCGCTCTTGGTGATCACCATGTGCTTGCCACCGGGTGCCACATACACCCGGCCCGGCTCCAGCCGTTCGCCGTGGCGTCCCTCCGCGGCCGGTCGGCCCGACGCTTTGGCGATGTGTTCGGCCAGAATGGCGGTAAAGGTCGCCGGCATGTGCTGCGTCACCACCACGGGCACGCGGCCAATCGACGGACCGATCGCCTGAAACAGCTTGGTGAGCGCCTGCGGGCCACCGGTCGATGATCCGATCGCCAGAATGCGCGGCACGGCCGAGCCATAGGGGCGCGTCGTGATCGCCTTGCCGGCCGGCGCCGGCTGGAACGGACGGGTCGTGGTGGCGGCCGGTTGGGTCGATGGCGCGCTCACCGTCGAGATGGTTTGCGGGGCCGGCGCGGCGGTCAGGGGCGTGGGGCGCGGAGCGATCGGGCGGCCGCCGCGGCTGCGCGCCCGCAGGCCAAGCGCCTTCACCTTTTCCACGAGCTCGCGCTTGAACTCGGGCGAAGTCGAAATGCCGGAGTTGCTGTCGGGCTTGGGCACATAGTCAGTTGCGCCCAAGGACAGCGCCTTGAGGCTGACCTCGGCATTGCGACGCGTCAGCGATGACGCCATCACCACGATCAGGTCGGGCTTTTTGGCCAGAAGCAGCGGCAGCGCGGTCAGCCCGTCCATCTCGGGCATCTCAATGTCAAGCACCACCACGTCCGGCATCACCCGGGCGATGTCGTCGACCGCGAGCTTCCCATTGCGATGGCTGGCGACCACGGCGAGCGAGGGGTCCTCATCGATCCATCGACCGATCAGACCCCGCACGACCACGCTGTCGTCGACCACCATGACCCGGATCGGATCGGTGACCACGCCAGGCGCGGGGCTCGTGCTTTTAAGAGCGATTGTCATGAAGTCTCCCCTGCCGGCTCGCCAGCCGTCCCAATGGGGGCTGGCCGAGGATCAGGACGGTGCGTTCGGATCAGCTCAGACCGACTTCGGCGAACTTCGCCTCGACGATCTCGCGATCAAACGGCTTCATGATGTATTCGTTGGCGCCCGCTCGCATGGCGCGGGCGATGTGGCCCACATCGTTCTCGGTCGTGCAGAACACCACCTTGGGCTTCAGACCGCCCGACTCCTTGCGCAGATGCTGCAAGAATTCGAAGCCGTCCATGACCGGCATGTTCCAGTCTAAAAGGATCGCGTCCGGCATCGAGCGCCGGCACATTTCCAGCGCCTGGCTGCCGTCTTCGGCCTCCGTGATGGTGAAGTCGAGATCTTCCAGAATCCGGCGGGCAACCTTGCGGATCACGCTGGAGTCATCGACAACGAGGCAGTGTTTCATAGGGTCTCTCCATCGGCCCATTCAGGCCGGTCTGACCGCAGCCGGGCCGAGTTCTTCAGCCCGCACGCACGACAACAAACGTTAGGCCGCCAAGGCGGACGCCATGGCGCCCAGCACCCGGTCAACATCCAACACGACCATCAACTGACCTTCGAGCCGGTGCACGCCACCCGAGATCAGCGACCAGCGGGCGTCCAGATTGACCGGATTGGTCTCACGGTTCGACGCGGCCAACGACAGCACCTCGCCGACCGAATCGATGAGCAGGCCGTAGCTCTCGCCCTTGTATTCAATGCCCACCGCCATCGGCGGGCCGCCGTCCGTGCGCGGCGGCAAGTGCAGCCGCTTGCGCATATCGACCGCCGTCACGATGCGGCCGCGCAGATTGAGCACGCCGGCGATCTCCCGTGGGCTCAGCGGCACGCGGGTGATGTTTTCCGGCTTGAACACGTCATGCACCCGCTCGATGGGCAGGCCGAACAGCTGGCCGCCGATGAACACGGTCACGTATTGGGTGAATTCGGACGAAGCATCGGACGCGGCGCTCATGCGGCGACTCCAAAGGTGATGGTCGTGAGTTCCTTGAGAGAGGCGATCAGGCCCGGACGATCGAACTTGGCGACATAGTCGTCAAAGCCCGACTGCCGGCCGCGCTCGATCGAAGCGGGGGTCGCCAGCGACGACAGCGCGATCAGCGGCATATGGCGCCAGCGGGCGTGCTTCTTGACCGCCTCGGCGAACTCGAAGCCGTTCATTTCCGGCATTTCGATATCCGACACGATCACGTCGAAGCGCTGACCGGCCTCCAAATACTCCAGCGCCTGCCGCGCGCTCTCGCACACGGTGACCCGGTAACCGGCCGCCTTGAGGACCGGCGACAGCATGTTGCGGAAGAAGGCCGCGTCGTCGATGAACATCAGCGTCCTGGTCAACGCCTCCGCCTTCATCTCCTTGCGCTGGAACCAGTCCTCGAACGCCTTGGGCAAGTAGTGGCCGACGTCGATGATCTCGGTCGCCTTCCCCTTGACAACCGCCGAACCCAGCACGCCCGGACGTTCCGAGCCCACTTCGACGTCCATGCGGTCTTCCACGATGTCGATGATCTCATCGACCACGAGGCCCATCGAGCGGCCCGCGTCGGAGAACACGAGCATCGGGCAGGAACCTTCCGACTTCTTCTGCGCCGCCGCGTCGAAGTAGACGAGCGGCATCAGCGCGCCGCGGTATTGCACCAGATCGCGGCCGTTGGAGTGCTCGATCTTTTCGACCGGGAACTCTTCCAGGCGGGTCACGAGCGACAAGGGCACCGCCTTGGGCTCCATCGAGCCGGCACGGAACAGCAAGAGCGAGATGCTCTCCGCCGCCGCCTTGGCGCGCATATCCTCTTCCTCGGCTTCCTTGGCCGACATACCCGACGCAACCGCGGTGCCGATCTTGTTGGCGACGCCGTTGGGGTCGATGATCATGATCACCGAGCCATCGCCCAGGATCGTATTGCCCGAGAAGGTCGAGATGTTGCGCAGCATCGAGGACATCGGCTTCACGACGATTTCCTCGGTGTGGAACACCGCATCCACCACGATGCCGAAGGTCTGATTGCCGACCAGCATCACGACGATGAAGCCATCCTCCTCCGACTTGCCCGACCCGCCGTCGGCGATGTCGTCGATGCCAAGCACCTTGGAGAGATGGACGAGCGGCAACAGCTTATTGCGCAGGCGCAGGACCGGCGTGTCCTTGATGCGCTCAATGCGATGCTCGGAATTTTGCTGCGCGCGCACCAGTTCGACGACCGACAGCTGCGGGATCGCGAAGCGGTCACCGGCCGACTGAACGATCAGCGTGGAGACGATGGCGAGCGTCAGCGGGATCTTGATGGAGATCGTGGTGCCCTGACCGGGGGTCGACTTGAGGTCGATGGTGCCGCCGATCGCGTCGATATTGGTGCGCACCACGTCCATGCCGACGCCGCGACCCGACACGTTGGTCACCTTGGCAGCGGTCGAGAAGCCCGGCGCGAAGATGAACTTGTGGATCTGCGCGTCCGACATTTTGTCGAGCTCAACCTCGCTGGCGAGCCCGTTCTCAAGCGCCTTCTTCTTGATCTTCTCCGCATCGAGGCCTTTGCCGTCATCGGCGATCTCGATGATGATGTGGCCGCCCTCATGGTAGGCTGCCAGGCGCACGGTGCCCTTCTCTGGCTTGCCGAGCTTGCGGCGCTCTTCGGTGGTCTCCAGGCCGTGGTCGGCGGAGTTGCGCACCATGTGGGTGAGCGGATCCTTGATCAGCTCCAAAACCTGACGATCAAGCTCGGTCTCAGCGCCGACCATCTCCAGTTCGATGGTCTTGCCCAGTTCCTGGGCCAGATCGCGCACGATGCGCGGCAGCTTTTGCCAAGCATTGCCGATCGGCTGCATGCGCGTCTTCATGACGCCTTCCTGCAGCTCGGCGGTCACATTGGACAGCCGCTGCAGCGGAACCTTGAACTCGCTGTCTTCGTGACGGCGCACGATCTCCAAGAGCTGGTTGCGCGTGAGCACCAGTTCCGAAACCATCGTCATCAGGTTTTCCAGCGTATCGACCGACACGCGGATCGACTGGGAGGCGACACCGCCCTTTTGCTCGTCGCCCTCGGCCTTCTCGACCGCGACCTTCGGCGCAGCCTTCTTATCGGCCGGCTTGGCCAGCACCATCGGCGCGACCTCTTCGACGGCGACCGGCGCCGGGGCGGCTGCCGGGGCTTCCATCTCAAACGTGGTTTCGCGGAACGCGCGCTCCAATTCGTCGAGCGACACTTCGCCCGGACGCAGCGGCCGCTCCAGCACCTGGTAGGTCAGCTCGCCCACCGTCTCCTTGGGGGCCTCGGCCACCAACTTCTTGGCGGGAGTCGACGACGGCCCATGGATGGCCATGCGTTCAAGCTCGGAGATCAGATCGCGGTCATCGCCCTCGGGCTCGATTTCGGCCGCTTCGAGGCCCGCCACCACCGCTTTAATGCGGTCGATGGTCGCCAGCACGAGCGTCACCGCCTCCGACGTCACCGTCGCGCCATCGCGGAACTTGCCCATCAACGTTTCGGCGGCGTGCGCCAAAGCTTCCAGGCGAGGCAACCCGAGGAACCCGCACGTGCCCTTGATCGTGTGCACGAGGCGGAAAATATTGTCGAGAACCTTGGTGTTGTTCGGTTCTTGCTCGAACTTAACGAGCTCCACGTCGATGACGTCGAGGCTCTCATTGGTCTCGGTGAGGAACTCGCGGAGCAAATCGTCCATGGACATTGACCTTTGGTCCGGGGCCTGGCGGGAGTTCGCCAAGCGCACCTGTGCGGATCAAGGGCAGTCTCAGGGATAAGCGTTAAAGACCAGTTGCTGAATTTGGCGAGAATTTACCCAACCTTACGTCGGTTTCGTTGCCTTTAAGACAATTGCGTCGCCGTCCTTGACAACAGTGGCTGTCATGCCGGCCGCCTGCGCCAACAAACCGGCATACACCGGCTGGATGGCGTGTGAGTCCAGACCGTGTCCCGCAAGGTCACCGGCCAGAAACGCCTCCAAATGCGGCGGGATGCGCGCGCTCGGGCCCACGCAGGTCAGCGTGAACTCCGGGCCCGCCTTGACATCGACCGTGATCGTGCCGCCACGCGGCACCGCGCCCAGGGCCGCCATGACAAGGTTCAGCAACAGCTTCACTTGGTTCTTGGGCAAATAGGCCCGCTCGGCATTCCAGACGAGATCGGGCTTCTCGTTGGCGACGAAGCCCTTGGCGACCTTTTCTGCTTCGCCCAAGTCGATCTCCGACCCGGCCGACCCGGCGGCGCCGAACGCGATGCGGCAGAACTGCAGCTTGGCGGAGGCCTGGCGCGCGCTCTTGCGAATGAGATCCATGGCAAACGCCCGCATCTCATCATTGTCCTTGTCTTCCTCCAGCACCTCCAGCCCGTTGGCGATGGCGCCGACCGGCGAGATGATGTCATGGCAGACGCGGCTGGCGATCAGGGCGGCCAGATCAAGCGCACTGATCTCGGCGGCCGAGGCCGGACCCGCGGGCACGGCGGGCGTATAAGGCGCGAACGGATCAGACATGGACTAGGCCCCCCTGGCTGGGATCGTCATATCCCATGGCAACGGAAAGTGCGCCGAATCACCGGCATCCGTGCGTCCATGGGTGACATAGCCGGGCGCCTCACTTCAACCGCTCGCATGCGACACGGTGGGCTGTCCCCATCCATCCGATCAACCCGCGCCCATCAACCCGCACCAGGGTGCCTTGCGCCCGCGCCCGCGCTTTGCGAAGGTCCGCCCATGCAACCGACCTCGCTCCCCGTCAAAGCTGGCGACCATGTTTTTCTGGTCGATGGCTCCTCGTATATCTTCCGCGCCTACCACGCGCTGCCCCCGCTGACGCGCAAGTCCGACGGTTTGCCGGTCGGCGCCGTCTCGGGCTTTTGCAACATGCTCTGGCGGCTGTTGAAGGAGGCGGAGAAGAGCGGTATCGGCGCAAAACCGACCCACCTCGCCGTCATCTTCGACGCCTCGGCGCACACCTTCCGCAATGAGCTCTATGATCAGTATAAGGCGCACCGGCCCGAGCCGCCGGAGGACTTGCGCCCGCAGTTCGGCCTGATCCGCCAGGCGGTGGAGGCCTTCAGCGTCGCCTCCATCGAGATGCTCGGCTTCGAGGCCGACGATCTGATCGCCACCTATGCCCGCATCGCCCGCGAGGCCGGCGCCGACGTGACCATCGTGTCGTCGGACAAGGACCTCATGCAACTGATCGAGCCGGGCGTCGTCATGGTCGACACCATGAAGGACAAGCGCATCAGCCATGACGAGGTGATCGAGAAGTTCGGCGTGCCGCCCGAAAAGGTGGTCGACGTGCAGTCGCTCGCCGGCGATTCGGTCGACAACGTCCCCGGCGTCCCCGGCATCGGCCTCAAGACCGCCGCGCAGCTCATCCAAGAGTATGGCGATCTGGAAACACTGTTGGCGCGCGCCCATGAGATCAAGCAGCCCAAGCGCCGCGAGTCGCTCATTGAGCACGCCGACAAAGCCCGCATCTCCAAGCTCCTCGTGACCTTAAAGCGCGACGTGCCGCTCGACGTGCCCATTGAAGACCTCGCGGTCCAGCCGCTGAACGGCCCACGGCTCGTCTCGTTCCTCAAGGCGATGGAATTCACCACCTTGACCCGGCGGGTTGCCGAGGCCACCGAGACCGTCACGGCGGAGGTGGAAGCCTCCACCTCGATCACCGTCAAGAACTGGACAAGCCCCGTCCCCTCAGATGCCGATGGCGCTGGCGCGCAGCCAAGCGACCCGGGGAGCGGCACGCCCACGGGCCTCACCCCCACCGCCCACGCCGCCGCGCGGTTGGCCAGCCTGAAGGCCATCCCGGTTGACCACGCGCGCTATGAGACCGTGCTGACGCTCGACCAACTCGACGCCTGGATCGCCGGCGCGATGGAGTATGGCCTCGTCGCGGTCGACACTGAGACGACCTCGCTCGACGCCATGCAGGCGGAGCTCGTCGGCGTATCGCTCGCCTTGAAGCCCGGCCAAGCCTGCTACATCCCGCTCGCCCATCGCGCGGGCGACGGCCTGTTCGACAGCGGTCTCGTGCCCGGCCAGATCGACCGCGCCGCCGCCGTAGCCCGGCTGAAGCCGCTATTGGAAGCGCCCGGCGTTCTCAAGATCGGTCATAACCTCAAATATGACTGGCAGATCCTCGCCCGCCAGGGGATCACCGTCGCGCCGTTGGACGACACCATGCTGATGTCCTACGCGCTCGACGCCGGCAAGGGCGGGCATGGCATGGACGAGCTGTCCGAGCGCTGGCTCGGGCACACGCCGATCGCGTTCAAGGATGTTGCCGGCTCGGGCAAATCGATGGTCACCTTCGACCGGGTGGCGATCGACAAGGCGGCCGCTTATGCGGCCGAGGACGCCGACATCACCTTGCGCCTGTGGATGGCCTTGAAGCCGCGCCTCGTGGCTGAACGCATGACCACGGTCTATGAGCGCCTCGAGCGCCCCATGGTCGACGTGCTCGCCCGCATGGAGGGCCGCGGCATCGCGATCGATCGGCAGATCCTCTCGCGCCTGTCGGGCGACTTCGCCCAGCGCATGGCCGCGATGGAAGAGGACATCCAGGCGCTTGCCGGCGAACGATTCAATCTCGGCTCCCCGAAGCAACTCGGCGATATCCTCTTTGGCAAAATGGGCCTGCCCGGCGCCAAAAAGACCGCCACCGGCCAGTGGTCGACCACCGCGTCCGTGCTCGAAGAACTCGCCGACCAGGGCTATGAGTTGCCGCGCAAGATCGTTGACTGGCGTCAGCTCGCCAAGTTGAAGTCGACCTACACCGACGCCTTGCCGCAGTATGTCAACCCGGTCACCAAGCGCGTTCACACGTCGTTCTCGCTTGCCGCCACCACCACGGGCCGCCTGTCGTCGTCCGATCCCAACATCCAGAACATCCCGGTCCGCACCGAGGAAGGCCGCAAGATCCGCACCGCCTTCGTCGCCGTGCCCGGCACCAAGCTCGTCTCGGCCGACTATTCGCAGATCGAGCTGCGCCTTCTCGCCCATATCGCCGACATCGGCCAACTGCGCCAAGCCTTCGCCGACGGCATCGACATCCACGCGCTCACCGCGTCGGAGATGTTCGGCGTGCCCGTGCAAGGCATGCCCAGCGACGTGCGCCGACGGGCCAAGGCGATCAACTTCGGCATCATCTACGGCATCTCGGCCTTCGGTCTTGCCAATCAACTGTCGATTTCGCGCGAGGAAGCCGGCGCCTATATCAAGCGCTATTTCGAGCGCTTCCCCGGCATTCGCGCCTACATGGACGACACGCGCCTGAAGGTGAAGCAGCAGGGCTATGTCGAGACCATCTTTGGCCGCAAGGCGCACTATCCCGACATCGCCACGCCCAACGCGTCGATGCGCGCTTTCTATGAGCGCGCGGCGATCAACGCGCCCATCCAAGGCTCCGCCGCCGATATCATCCGCCGCGCCATGGTCCGCATGGAGGACGCCCTGTGCAAAGCGAGCCTGAACGCGCGCATGCTCTTACAAGTGCATGACGAACTCATCTTCGAGGTGCCCGAGAGCGAGGTGGACGCCACGCTCCCGGTGATCCGCCGCGTGATGGAAACTGCCGCCGAACCGGCCGTGAAGCTCTCCGTACCGCTCGCCGTCGATGCCCGCGCCGCGGACAACTGGGACGAGGCGCACTGAGGCTCTCGCGGGGCGGCCCGACGTCACGGCATCTCGAACACGGCTTCGGGGATGCCGTACTCCGTCTGCCAGCTGATCCAATGGGCGTCCGTCGGCCCGATGACGAAGTCCACCACTTCCCAGCGCCCTCTCGAGCGCCGCAAGAGAGCCAGCGACATATCGGCTTCAAACGCGCCACTGGCGAAGGCTTCGGCATACTTGGTGCGTCGCCAGTCGATGGGTCGGCCCCCTGGGCGCTGCGGGCGCACCGCCGCGTAGGCATACCCGCCCCACACCGCCAACCGGTGCACGAAGAACTCAACCGACGCTCCCAGCTCGTCCTCAAACGACGGCCGCATCGCGTCCATCAGCGTCCGGCGCAGATCGCTGCCAGGCCTGGGCAAGGTGATCCCATCTTGGGCTTTGGCAACTGACGCACCGAGCCACATCGAGCCGCCGACGGCGACCGCACCAAAGAAGACTGCACGCCGCGAGAGAGCGGACACCGGCGCCACCGGGCACCGTGAGAGAAACGACATGAAGGGTTCTTTCGTTGGAAAAGCGAGGCCATCGCATGATGGGCCGCCGACACTAGACGCATGGTGACGTCTACGGCAAGCACGGCGCGGCCACACGCCGCTGCGCTCACCGCGCCGGGGAGCCTTGCCGGCGCGTCCATCGACCGCGGCGCCTGGCTGGGTTAGAACGTCGCACAATAAACATGCAGACCGCACACCCCGTGTGCGCCGTCCGCCAGACCGCACACCGGATGTCCGCTTCGTCCCTCGTGATGAAGCCGCCCAATGGGTCCCAGTTGATGTCAAACGCCACGACCCAGCCGCTGACCGCCTCCGCCCGCACCAATATGCTCGGGTTGATCCTTGTCGCGCTGTCGGCGGTCACCTGGAGCTTTGGCGGCACCATCGCGCGCTTCCTTGAGACCACCGATAGCTGGCAGATCGTGTTTTGGCGCTCGTTTTGGGCGACCGCATTCCTCCTGGGCTTCATGCTGGTGCGCGATGGCGCGGCGGGCACGCTGCAGCTTTATCGCTCGATGGGACGGCCGGGCCTCCTGGTCGCGCTGTGCTTTGCCACCGCCTCGACCGCGTTCGTGATCGCGCTTCAGCACACCACGGTGGCCAACATCCTTTTGATGCAAGCCGGCGTGCCGCTGATCGCCGCGCTGATGGGCGTCGTGTTGTTCCGTGAGACGCCGTCGACCGCCACCTGGATTGCCATTGGTGCCGTAATCTTCGGTGTCGCGGTGATGGTGTCGGAGAGCTTCACCGGCGAGGTCTCGCCCATTGGCGATGGCTTGGCGCTCTTGATCGCCGTTGTGTTTGCCGCCGCCACCGTCGTCACCCGCCGCCACGCCCATGTGCGCATGACACCCGCCGTCGCGCTCGGCACCGGCCTTGCCGGAGCGGTCGCCCTCATCATGGGCGGCGCCATCCTGCCGACAGTGCCCGATATGGGGCTCCTGTTCGCCTTCGGCGCGCTCAACCTCGGCCTGGGCCTGGCGTTCTTCGTCACCGGCGCGCGCCTGATACCCGCCGCCGTCGCCGCTTTGATCGGCACGCTCGAGCCGGTGCTCGGCCCCCTATGGGTCTACTGGATCCACGCCGAAGTCCCCACCGCCCGCACCGTCCTGGGCGGCGCCATCATCCTGGCGGCGCTCTTAGCCCACATCGGCTGGCAGGCGCGCGGCCGCGCAACGTGAGCGCGACGCATCGCAAGCGCGAACGAGCGAGCCGTCAAGGGAGCTGATTTTAAGGGAGACGCCCGCGGCGATGGTACACTCGGGTGGACTCGAACCACCGACCTTCGGAGCCACAATCCGACGCTCTAACCAACTGAGCTACGAGTGCATGCCGCGCGTGGCGGTGTGATAGGGAAAAACGGCGCGCTTGGCAAGACGCTGTTTCGGGGTGTTGACCTGGACGCCTCAAGAGCTCGGCTGCCCCGACGCTTGAGCGAGGATTGTTCAAAGCGTGATCCCAATAAGTGGGAACTGGTTATTGGGATCACGCGTCAACAGAGGTTTAGAGCCGATCCATCAGGCCCTTTATCCTCACGCAGCGAGGCTGAATTTCGCCAAGGTCGGCATCAGCGCCGGTGGGATGGTGCCGGTGGTGAAGACCGCGCGGCCTGGGCGCTGGGGCATGGCGGGCGCGCGCTCATCGCGGCCAAGCAAGGCCGCGACACGGCGGGCGATCGCGGGAGCCGGATCAATCCACGTCACCGACCAAGGCGCCAACCGCTTGAAGGTGTCGGTCAAGAACGGATAGTGCGTGCAGCCCAGCACGATGGTATCGGTCTTGCGGCCACGGATATCGCGGAAGCACGGACGGATTTCCGCCTTCACCGCCTGATCGCTAATCGGCTCACCGCGCATATAGGCTTCCGCGAGGGTCGCCAGCGACTGCGCGCCAATTAGCGCGATATCGAGGTGGCTCGCATAGGTATCAATCAGCGCGCGGGTATAGTCGCGCTTCACCGTGCCCGGCGTCGCCAGCACCGCGACCACCCGCGAGCGCGTCGTCGACGCGGCCGTCTTGATCGCTGGAACCGTGCCGACGAACGGCGTGTCAAACCGCTGCCGCAAGGCGGGCAGCACCAAGGTCGAGGCGGTATTGCACGCAATCACCACCAGATCGGGCCGATGGGTGGCGATCAACTGCCCCATCAAGTCCATGACATGGTCAACGAGCTTGCGCTCCATCCACGCGCCGTAGGGAAAGCCGGCGTCGTCGGCCGCGTAGGTGATGTCGACATCAGGCAAAAGCGCCTGAATTTCCCGCAATACCGACAGGCCACCCACCCCGGAATCAAACACCAGGCAACGAGGCGGTCGCCCCGGCGGCAGCGCGAGGCCGACCTGTGACGGTGACGGTTGGGCGGTCATCATCGATCCGCTCGTCGAAGGAAAGTGCTCGATACGGCCCATACGCGGCCAACCCCTGAAGCGTCGCCGGAACCGACCGGACGCGCAAGTCCAAACCATGGGGCATTAGGGTTAAGGCGAAGTGAAATAAGGCGGGATCGTGGCGGCCGCGCGGGCCCGGCGCGTTACACCCGCGCCACCGCCGCCGCGATCAGGGCCGCCACGCGGGCATTGTCGACAATGAGCGCGACATTGGTCTCCAGGCTGCGCCCCGCCGACATCTCGAAGATGCGCTGCAACAAATAGGGCGTGACCGCCTTGCCGCGGATGCCGCCGCGCTCGGCCTCCGCAATCGCCACTGCGATGTACTTTTCCAGCCGCGACAGCGAGATCTCCATCTCGCGCGGCACCGGATTACCGATCAGCATCCCCCCGCCGATCCCCAGCGCCCGGCGCGCGACGACGAATTGGGCGATCTCGGCGGGCGTGTCCATGCGGATAGGTGCGGCAAAGCCGCTGTCGCGGCTCCAAAATGCCGGAAAGGTCGGCGTGCCAAACCCGATCACAGGCACCCCCTTGGTTTCCAACACCTCCAGCGTCTTCCCGATATCAAGGATCGCCTTAGCGCCGGCCGAGACCACGATCACATCGGTCCGGGCAAGCTCATCAAGATCGGCCGAGATATCAAACGACGTCTCCGCCCCGCGATGCACACCGCCGATGCCGCCGGTGGCGAACACGCGAATGCCGGCGAGCGACGCGGCAATCATGGTGGCGGCGACCGTGGTCGAGCCCACGCGTTTGGAGGACACCGCGTACGCGAGATCCGCGCGCGACAGCTTCAAGACGTCCTTCTCCCGCGCCAGCCGCGACAGGGTTGCCTCGCCAAGCCCAACTCGCACCTTGCCATCGAGCACGGCGATGGTGGCCGGCACCGCGCCGGCCGCGCGCACCGTGGCCTCCACGCGCCGGGCGGTTTCCAGATTGTCGGGATAGGGCATGCCGTGGGTGACAATGGTGGATTCGAGCGCGACCACCGGCCGCCGATCGGCAAGCGCCTCCTCCACCTCGGGGGCCACGACGAGAACGTCCTTCAGCTTCATGATGTTTGTCCCCTATCGTCGTTTTCCGAGTTGATCGGCGACACCCGCACGCGCGCTGCCCGCGCAGCGACCGCCGCCGCCGTCAACGGCACGTCCGCCCCGCGCCATTCCACCGCCAGCGACGCCGCCGCCAGGCCATGGGCGAGCGCGTCGGCGAGCCCGCCGGCCGGGCGGGTGATGAGCTGAGCCAAAAACCCGGCCGCCACCGCGTCACCAGCGCCCGTCACGTCAGCGACCGCGACGGTCAGCGGCGTGGCCTGCCACGTGCCCTCGCCTGTTGCCACCGTCGCAGACGCCGCACCGGCGGTCAAAATGACGGTCTCAACGCCGGTGTCGACCAGGGCACGGGCAAGGTCGATCGCATCCGCAGTGCTCTCGCGCCCCGTCAGCACGGCCGCTTCGGCGCGATTGCAAAACAGATACGACGTGTGCGCCAAAATAGCCGCGGCGCGCGGCGCCTTTCGCGCGGAAATCGCATTCACGGCTAGTCGAGGCCCCGCCGCCCGGGCCGCCGCGGCGATGCGCTCCAGCGTGGGCGCGTCGGCATTGGTGTCGACAATCCACAGCGTTGAGGTTGCCGCCAGCGCGAGCCCCGCGTCGAGCACCTCGCCGGCCAGCTCGGACTGGATCGCCATGTCAGCGAGGCCAAAGGCCAGCTCGCCATTGGCGTCATGGATGGCCAGATACTGCCCGGTCGGATAGCGATCGGACTGGGTGAGGCCCGACACATCGATGGCGAGTGCCTCGGCGGCGGCGCGCACCCAAGCGCCGTCGGCATCTCGCCCCACCCGCGCGATCAGCCGCACGCCAACGCCGAGCCGCGCGAGCCCGCGCGCCATATTAAACCCCACGCCGCCCATGCCGGTGGCCACCTGCCCCGGATTGGACGAGCCCGCGATCAACGGCGCGGCCGAGCGCCCCAGCCGATCGATGACGGCGGCGCCAAACACGGTGACGGGGGGAGACGGCGGCATCAAGGGCTATGCGACTCGCTAGACAGAATACGTCTGCCTAGCAGGTCCCACCGCCGCCCGCACGGGGGTGCCCGCACGAGGGTCCCATGCAGGCGCGTGCGCTCGCCTTATGCACCGATCCCTTTGGATCGGATCGCCTTCTCGATTTCATCGAGGATCGCCGGATCGTCGATGGTGGCCGGCATGGTCCAGGCCTCGTTATCGGCGATCTTTTGCATGGTGCCGCGCAGGATCTTGCCCGAACGGGTCTTGGGCAGCCGATCAACCGTGATGGCGATCTTGAACGCCGCCACCGGGCCGATCTTGTCACGCACCAGGCCGACAAGTTCTTTCTCGATGGTGGCGTGATCCTTGGTGACCCCCGCTTTAAGCACTACGAAGCCACACGGCGTCTGGCCCTTCATGGCGTCGGCGATGCCGATCACCGCGCACTCGGCCACGTCGGGATGCGAGGAAAGCACCTCCTCCATGCCGCCGGTTGACAGCCGGTGGCCGGCGACATTGATGATGTCGTCGGTGCGCGCCATGATGAACAAATAGCCATCGGCATCCATCAGCCCCGCGTCCGCGGTCTTATAGTAGCCGGGGAACTCATCGAGATAGGCCGACCGGAAGCGCTCATCCGCGTTCCAAAGTGTGGGCAAGCAAGCCGGCGGCAAGGGCAGCTTGACGACCACATTGCCCAGCGTGCCTGCAGGCACCGGGTGGCCGGCGTCGTCCACGATCTGCACGTCATAGCCCGGCATCGGCACCGTCGGCGAGCCATGCTTGACCGGCAACAGGCCCAGGCCCACCGGATTGCCCGCGATCACCCAGGCGGTCTCCGTCTGCCACCAATGGTCGACGACCGGCACGTTCAGCATACGCTCGGCCCACTGCACGGTATCGGGATCGGCGCGCTCGCCGGCCAGAAACAAGGTGCGCAAGCTTGAGAGATCATATTTGCCGATGAAGGTGCCGTTGGGGTCTTCCTTCTTGATCGCGCGGAAAGCGGTCGGCGCGGTGAAGAAAGCGGCGACCTTGTGCTCCGAAATCACCCGCCAGAAGGTGCCGGCGTCCGGCGTGCCCACGGGCTTACCCTCGAACAGGATCGTGGTGTTGCTGGCGATCAGCGGGCCATACACGATGTAGGAGTGGCCGACCACCCAGCCCACGTCCGACGCCGCCCAGAACACCTCGCCCGGGTCGACACCGTAGAAGTTTTTCATCGACCAATGGAGCGCGACCAGGTGGCCGCCATTGTCGCGCACCACGCCCTTGGGCTGGCCGGTGGTGCCCGATGTGTAGAGAATGTAGAGCGGATCGGTCGCCTCCACCGTCACGCACGGCACCTCGCGGCCCCGCGCGGTGGCCATGAGCGCGCCTAGATCATGATCGCGCCCGGCCATCAGCTCACAGGTGCGCTGCGGGCGCTGCGTGATGAATACGGCCGAGGGCTTAAAGCTGGCGATCTCGATCGCTTCATCCAGCAACGGCTTGTAGGCGACCACCCGGTTCGGCTCCAGCCCGCACGAGGCGGAAATGATCGCCTTGGGCTTGGCGTCATTGAGCCGGGTGGCAAGCTCGCGCGCCGCAAAACCGCCGAACACCACCGAGTGGATCGCGCCGATGCGCGCGCAGGCGAGCATGGCAACGGCGGCCTCGGGGATCATGGGCATGTAGATGATCACCCGGTCGCCCTTGGCAATGCCGTGGTCGAGGAGGATGCCGGCGAGCGCCTGCACTTCGGTCAGAAGGTCATGGAAGGTCAGTGACGACTGCGTGCCGGTGATCGGGCTGTCGTGAATGATCGCCGTTTGCGCCCCGCGCCCGTTGGCCACATGGCGATCGACCGCGTTATAGCAGGTGTTGCAGGTCCAACCGGGAAACCACCGGCCATAGGCGCCCGCGCTCGGGTCAAACACCGTCTCGCCGCGCGACACCCAATCGATCCCGTCGGCGGCCCCCGCCCAGAAGCCGATCGGATCGGCCTTCCATTGAGCATAGGTGGCAAAATAGCGGCTTGAACCCCCGTCCATGACCGTGGACCTCCCATTTATCCTGTCGGCTTGTTGGCCGAGAGAATGCTGAGATGGGGTCCGCGCATCAAGAGCGGGGGTTTAGTTAGTTCGGCCTAGGAAAAATCGATCAGTCGAGCCGCGTGACCGCGATCAACGCGATGAAAGCGCACGGCACCATCGACAAGACGATGACGATGAAGGCCGGGTAGCCCACAAGCACAATCGACAACACCGCGGCGACGAACAAAGCGAGGCCGAAATACGCCCGCTCTTCAAGGCCGCCTTCGACCGCTTCCTTCAACATCCAGCCGAACAGCGGCACGAGGTAGACAGCCTTGAGCGCGATCGCGCCAAACGGGCTCAGCGGATGGGCGATCCGCGCTGGCGCCCGCCAGCCCGGGCGCGCCTTGGCCGCATCATCCAGCCGCGCCGCCTCGCCGCGCCGGATCACATAGGCATAGGACAGCCCCATCAGCGCGGGCACCACGGCGTAAAGCGCCGGCTCACCGACCCACAGAAGATAGCCCATCGAGGTGAGGCCAAGCCCGATCGCCATCGGCGGCAAGCTGGCAATAACAAACCGGACCCAGCCCGTGCGCGGCGCATGATATTCGTTGCGCCCATCAATCGAGTTCGACAGGAAGCCGAGATTGGCAAAGAAAAACCACGCGACCAGCGGCACCGAGGTGGCGAAGAACGCATTCGACACCGGCGATTCCAATCCGTGCGTCGGTCCGGGCATGAACGCGAACGCGACCAGCCAGATCACGAACGGCAGTAACATGAACAACCCAACCGCATATGGAATATGACGCGCGCGCATGATGACCCCTTTGTCTCAGGGCAGACATGGCGCACGCGCCAACCTCGGCGAGGGGCTGCGACGCCCGGTCGCGGATGCGGGCGAAATGCGATCAACGACAGGAATGAAACAAACACGGCCTCCGGCATTACTCATGCCGCCGGCTCGCGGGGTCGAGCGCTTGCGCGACTTGCAAGCCGCCACCAGATACACTACTTTAGCGGGAGCTTCGGAGGACTTGCATGACCCGCGCAACCAAGGAATCCGCCGATAAGAAGCAACCCCGCATGTTTGTTGGCGCGCGCCTTGTTGGCAACAGCGCTGTTGCGTCGATTGGCGCCGGTGCAGCGACGTTTGTGGCAACAGGTCTGCTCGGCCCTGCCATCGCGCTGGCGGCCGTTGGCGCCTACGTTGGCTACTCGCTTACCAATGACATCCCCAAGGGCAGTGATTAAGTGTGTCTAAGGCGGTCGCCACATCAATCATCGTCACTCTCATCGGCGTCGCTTTATATGCTTTTATAAATTTTGGGTCGAGCCCGCCAAAAACAGACAAAGACTACATCTCAGTTGCACTCGACATTTTTAATGCGACTGCCATACTTAGTCTGTTTATCATCCTTTATACGGCAGAAAAACAAAGCGTCGAGAAATTTGGAGCTGCGGTCAGGGAGAATATATCGATTGTCATTGTGGCATTGCTCATCAATCTGATTTCAACGCTAGCCGGAATACTGCGCCACTTTAGCTAAAACACCAGCACGGCGGGCAAAGGTCAACGCGGGGGCCGGCATCCATCAAGCGTCTGGCCCATCGACGTTGGGAGCCGCGAAACCGCTGCCGACAATGTGTCGCTTAGTCGTCATTCAAGCACCCGCCAAGGCCCCGTAAACCTTGATTAAAACCCGCATCCACGGATCCGGTCTCAAGACCAAAAAAACCTCTTGAATATGACGGCGATTCGCCTCATACGTCCCCCTGCCCAATATTCGCACGTGCCCGTGGTCGCGTGCCGGTTGGTGGGGGTTCGGACAAGAGGCCGAACCGACGCCACCAGGGAGCGGGTCTCCCTGGTCATTCTTCGCGGCGAGATCGTTCGTCGCGATACGGAACCGGCAGCCGGAGGCGAAACCGGCGAATCCCGCCCGAAGCGGGAGACGCGACTT
>CALSBD010000002.1:0-20375 GCA_943373055.1 Rhizobium sp. Q54 | reverse complement strand
CGGCCTTAAACCTGATCGGCCTAGGGTAACGCGAGAGTGTCCGTCATGGCGACGGGTGCGTGGTTGGGATGCGGTCCCGTGGTGCGTGCGTTGCAATGGCTTGTCGGCATCGGGCGTCGCGCGGCGCGCGCGCGCGTGGCCGCATGGGCCGGCGTGGCACTCGCGCTCACGCTCATGGCCGCCGTGCCCGCCATGGCGCAAGAGCGCATCAAGGTCGAAGCGGACGCCCAGCGCCAGCAAGGCTATGGCCGCTTGATCCTCACCTTCAAAGAACAGCTTCTGTTGCCCGAATACGTTGCCAAAACCACCAACGGCGTTTTGGTGCTGGAGTTCCAGACGCCGATTGATGCGACGGTTGATCGCGTCCCGCTCACCTTGTCGGAATATGTCACGATTGCCCGACGCGATCCGGACGGCAAGGGCATTCGCATCGCGCTGGCGCGCGGCATTCGGGTCAACACCATTGAGGCGGGTGAGAAGCTGTTCGTCGACTTCTTGCCGCCGACCTGGCAGGGCATGCCGCCCGCGCTCCCGGCTGAGATCGTCGCCGATCTCGCCAAACGGGCCGCGACCGCGCTGCAAAAGGCCCGCGACGCGGAGGCCACGCGCGATGGCGGCTTGCCCAAGCCCAAGCTTGATTTTCGGGTCGGCCGCAACCCGACGTTCGCGCGTTTCTCGTTTGGTTGGAACCTGCCGTTCGACACCCAGTTTGCCCGCGAGGGGGACCGGGTGATCGTGCAGTTCTCCCGCGAGGCGAGCCTCGATCCAGGTCCGATCCGGGCCAATTTGCCCCCGGGTGTGATTGGCTTTGAGACGATGACGGAAGGGGGCCGGCTGAAAGTGACGATGACGGTGGAGGAAACCTCCGACGTGCGCGGCTTTCGCGATGGCAATGCCTACATTGTCGACGTCACGCACGCGCCCGGCGCGGTCAATCCGGCAGCGGCCGCGGTGCGCAATCAACTGCCCGCCACCGGCATTCCGCTCCAAGCGCGCGAGCAAGTGGTGGCTCCCGGCGTAACCGTGCCGGTTGCGACCAATGAGACACCCATGGTGCTCGCGCCGCCGGTTCCCGTGGTGGCGCCGAGCGACACACCTGCGCCCAGCGCGCCCGTGGCTTCGCCCGACCCGGCGGCGCCGCCGGTGCTTGCCACCCGTCCTGATCTGCAAATCCGCACGCCCACCCCGGCGGCCGCGCCGACCACGCCGGTCTATATCGAGCCGGCGCCGCCCGCGCAGACGCTTGCCGGTATGCCGGTGGAGACCATTGCGATTGGTCCCGATGGCAAACCGTTGCCGCCCGGCGAGACGCCTCAAGCGCCGCAGTCGGAGGGGCGCCCGCCCAATCAGGCCGTGCCGGACGCGCAGTTCCTGCGCGTTGAGGCGCGCCGCTTCGGCAATACGGTGCGAGTGGTGTTTCCGTTCCGCGAGCCGGTCGCCAGCGCCGCTTTCAAGCGGGGCGCAAGTGTGTGGCTCGTTTTTGATAGCCCCTTGCCGATGGACACCCGGGCGCTGCGCACCGGGCTTGGCTCGGTCGCGCGGGACGTCACGGTGACGCGGGCGGGCACCTCGCAAGCGGTGCGCATCGATCTGGCCGACCCGCTGTTGGCGACCATGGGCATTGAGGGCAATTCGTGGATCCTGTCGATCGGCGACATGATCGTGGAGCCCGCGCGCCCGCTGGCGGTGGAGCGCTTCGTGCGCACCGATGGGCGGCTTGGTTTGCGCATTGGGCTCACCCAGCCGGGCAAGGTGCACGCGTTTACCGATCCCACGGTGGGTGATCGCATCTCGGTCGTGACGGCCTTCGCGCCGGCGCGCGGGGTCTTGAAGCCGTTCCAGCTGGTGGATCTCTCTATCATCCAGTCCGCCCATGGCGTGGCGGCGGTGGCATCGGCTGATGATGTCTATCCGATCCTGGAAGGCGACCGGGTGGTGTTTGGTCGCGATGGTGGGTTGCATCTGTCGAGCGCGGACTTGCGCCAGCGCACTGCCCGGCTCGATGCCCAGTCGTCCGCCCGCCGCGTGACCATGGAAGACGCGGTGTTTGGGCGCGATATGACGACGGATTTCTTGGAGCGGCTCCGGTCGCTGGAAGCTGCCGTGGCTGCCGCGCCCGAGGATGATCGCACGCGCCGCCGGCTTGAGCTGGCGCGCCACCTGATTGCCAATCACTACGCGCCCGAAGCACTCGGCGTATTGAACCTAACCGCCAAGGATGACCCCAAGGCGGCGAGTGAGGCGAACTTCAAGCTGTTTGAAGGGGCGGCCGAGGTGTTGGCCGGGCGTGCCAAGATCGGTATGCGCACCTTGGGCGAGGACGCGCTTGTTGATAGCCCCGATGCTGCCCTGTGGCGGACGCTCGGTGCGGTTCAGCTCAGCGACTGGCAGACGGCGCGTGAAAACTCCATGCGCGGTGCCGTGGTGGCGGGCACCTATCCGCTCCACCTGCAAGCGGCGTTTGGTCTGGCGGCGGCGCGCGCGGCCATTGAGCTCAATGATTTGGGCGCCGCGTCGGGTTTCCTGTCGGAAATTGACCCAAGCGCGCTCGACAACGCTCAAGGCGCCGAGTTCGAAATGCTGCAGGCGCGCATTGCCGATGCGTCGGGTCGGCCCGAGGATGCCTTGGTGCTCTATGAGCGGGTGATCGCCTCGACCAATCGGGCGGCCGCGGCGGAATCGACCTATCGGCGCACCTCGCTCTTGGTGCGCGATGGCAAGATGACCAACACGGAGGCGATCGACGCCCTCCATTCGATTACCATCGGCTGGCGCGGTGATGAGATCGAGCTGATGAGCCTGCGCTCCATGGCCAATTTGATGGTGGCCGAAAACCGCCATCGCGAGGCCTTCGTGGCCATGAAGGCGGCCGTCATAGCGGATACGGACGCGGAGACGACGCGGCTCTTGCAAGATGAAATGCAGCGCGAGTTCGCCGCGCTGTTCTTGGAGAACAAGGCCGACAAGCTCGATCCGGTCAAGGCGCTCAGCCTCTATTACGACTTCCGCGAGATGACACCGGTCGGTCGGTTGGGCGACGATATGGTGCGCAAGCTCGCCGATCGCTTGATCTCGGTTGATTTGCTGCCGCAGGCGGCTGAAGTGCTCAATCACCAGGTTGAAAACCGCCTGCGCGGCGCGGCACGCTCGCAGATCGCGGCGGACCTGGCGGTGGTCTACCTGCTTGATGGCAAGCCGGAACAGGCGATTGCCGTGCTCAACAAGACTCGCCAAGCCGAACTGCCCGCGAGCCTGGAGCGCCAGCGGCGCGTGGTGGAAGCGCGCGCCTTGTCCGACGCCGGTCGCTCGGACCTTGCGCTCGAAGTGTTGGGCACCATGGACGGGCAGGACGTCGAGCGGCTGCGCTCGGATATCCTTTGGAAGGCGCAGAACTGGCGCGCGGCGGGCGAGGCGCGTGAGAGCCTACTTGGTGGGCGTTGGAGCGATCCCGCGCCGCTCGATCCAGCCGAACGGATGGACGTGCTGAAGGCGGCGATTGCCTATTCGCTGGGGTCCGACCCGCTGTCGCTTGATCGCCTGCGCGGCAAGTTCGCGGCTAAGATGGCCAATAGCCCGGAGGCGAGCGCCTTTGAGGTGGTCACGGCGCCCATTACCAATCAGGGCCTCGAATTCCGCGCGGTGGCGCGCGACGTGGCCGCCGTCGACACGATGAAGACCTTCCTTGACGATTACCGTCGCCAGTATTTGTCGGGCACGTCCACGGATCTGCCCACGCCTGCGGCGGCACCGGCCGCACCGCCCGCGCCGGCTGGGCCTGAGGCGCAAGCGCCGCCGCCGGCGGGCAATGCCGCCGCTCCGGCGGCTACACCTGGCGCGGGCTGATCGCGTGAGTGGGATCGCCTTGAGTGTTTCAATAGTCTTGATATGTCGGCCACACACATAGATCGGCAAGGGATCTGTTAACCAATCCCTCACTTATGTGCCCAAATGGGCCGGATCAGCAAAGTGTTCCCATTTCCTTAAGATTCGATTCACGCAGCGTCATTAATACTCACCGGTATCAACCCATGGTCCAGGCCAGAAGGCCGGGGAGAGGAACATGGATACCGGATCGGTCAAGCCGGCCGGGATGATCGTCAACCCGATGCTGCAAAGAAGTGCTGCGTCGGGCGTCCCGAGCCAATTGCCGCCTGAAAAGGCGGTACAGTCAACAGAAGCCTCGCGCGACGCGTCCTTGAAGGGCGATCGTCGAGCCTCTGATCGTGCGCTCGCGGAAGCGGTCAAGTCGGTCAAACGGTCGTACACCGTTGACCAAGATACCGGTGCGTTTGTGTTTCAGGCGACCCAGGAGCCGACCGGGGACATCCTCGTTCAGTATCCCTCGCAGGAAATTCTCAAGCTGCGAGCCTACTTACGGGACACGCTCAGTCCTGACGGCGAAGCGCCGTCAGTCCAGTCGGTCGCGTGAGAGCCCCGTCCGTTTCGGTTCGGGGCTCTTGTGCTTTTGCCGGCTCACGGCCACTTCACGATCGGCGGCATGGACGACAGGATCGATTCCACATTGCCACCGGTCTTGAGGCCAAAAATCGTGCCGCGATCATACAGAAGATTGAACTCGACATAGCGGCCCCGCCGGATCAGCTGTTCCTCGCGGTCGGCGTCGGTGAACGGGGTCGGCAGGTTCTTGGCAACGAGATCCGGATAGACATTGAGGAACGCGCGGCCGACATCCTGAGTGAACGCGAAGTCGGCGTCCCAATTTCCCGTGTTGCGATAGTCATAGAAAATCCCGCCAATGCCACGCGGCTCGTTGCGATGAGGCAGGTGGAAGTATTCATCGCACCACGCTTTGTAGCGGGCATAGTCAACGCCGGGGTGGGCATCGCAGGCGCCTTGCATGGCCGCGTGGAAGGCCAGCGTGTCGGGATCGGTTTGGGTGCGTCGACGGTCGAGCACGGGAGTGAGATCGGCCCCGCCGCCAAACCATTGCTTGGTCGTCACCACCATGCGCGTGTTCATGTGCACGGCTGGGGCGTTGGGGTTCCACAAATGGGCGATCAGCGAGATGCCTGACGCCCAGAAGGCCGGGTTTTCGGTGGCGCCAGGGATCTGGGCGCGAAACTCGGGCGCGAACTCGCCGTGGACGGCGGAGACATGCACGCCAACCTTTTCAAACACCCGGCCATGCATGAGTGCCATGGTGCCACCGCCGCCCGGTTGACCGCTATGGTCGGTGCGGGTCCAAGGCTTGCGGATGAAGCGGCCGGGCGCGCGGCCCTCGGTGCCCGGCAAGCCTTCGGCCGCGTCTTCCAACGCCTCGAAAGCCGCGCAGATCTGGTCGCGCAAGGAGGCGAACCAGGCCGTCGCACGGGCCTTCTTGTCATCGATCCCGTCTGGGATCGGGGCGTTGAATTCATTGGGGCGGGCGGCGGTCATGGAGGGGTCCTTAAGGCTTTCAACGAGGCGATGGACATCGGTGTTACGGTGCGGTCGCGGGGGCGGGATAGCTCCCGGTCTGGCGTAAAGCCTCGCCGATCACGATCGCCGAGGCCAGCGCGAGATTGAGCGAGCGCACGCCCGCGCGCATCGGGATATTCACGCAGACATCACATCGTTCAATCACGGGGGCCGGCGTTCCGGCACTTTCCCGGCCCATCATGATGATATCGTCGGGCCCAAACGCGTGGTCGTGGTGGGCCTTAGCGCTTCCGGTTTCGCAAGCGATCAGCCGGCGACCCGCTGCGCGGCGGGCCTCGTCGAACGCATCGAACGAGACATGACGGATCATCACGGCTTGATCCAGATAGTCCATGCCTGCCCGGCGCAGCGCCTTGTCGTCGAGGCGAAAGCCAATCGGCTCGATGATGTGGATCTCGACCCCCAGACAAGCGCCCAGACGCAACAACGCGCCGGTATTGTGCGGGATGTCGGGCTGATAAAGCGCGAGGGCAAGCGGCATGGCGGGTCCTTAAATCGGGCCATGCATAGCCGATCCAGCCCGCCAAGACCAAGGCGATTGCGTTAGGGCAGTGCGGGACGAGATGACGCCAAGGTGCTGTTTCACTGTCGCCTACCGCCCGAGGGGCTGCGGGGGCGACCTCCCCATAGACCGGTAGCGATGCTTCAGCGCTTGGCCGCTCACGCAGCGGCGGGGTGTTGGTAGACCGGTTCAACAAGACCGGCTGCCTTGCGCATCGCGTCGACGGTCTTGGGAGACACGTCAGACAGGCCCACCAGCATCTGACCGTGTTCGGTGACTGTGCGCGCGAGAATCGATGGGTAAAGCCCACAGCGTCTGTAAACGCGCACCATCGGAGCTTCGAACAGCCCCAGGATTTGCGTCATCCCCATGTGTTGGGCGAACTCGAACATGCCAATCAGCAGTTCGCATGCCGCCACCGATAACCCATTTGCCCGGGCGCCGCGATCATCCTCGGCCACGAACCGCGTGCATTCATAGACGGTTGGTGAGCGGAAGACGAAGTCCGGGAACATGGCTTGAAAGGGCCCGGTCATCATGTGGTCGGTGAGCGTTGAGAGGAGACGGAGAGAGCCGACGACATTTCCGTGAGAGTCAGTTGTCACTAAGTAAATCGTATCGTTGCGATCATATTCGTCGCGCTCCCATCCTTGCTCATCGACAGTAACATTCCAGCCGAGCTTGTCTTTAAACAGTCGAGCGCGCTGCCGGAACATTTGGTCGAATAGAGCGGGATGTATTTTTTGTTCGAAACCTTCGACGATGTGCAGCATAATGAGGCTCCCATGGCTAGTCAGGCATGAGATTTATCCATTCTTCATACATTTAATACTACCAAAATAGGGAGTAGGCACCACTTATTGTAGCAAATTCAACCGGAATGCGCGAGCAACCGCATGTGTTGTATTTAGCGCGCCTAGCTTGTGGCGCACTGAGTCCAGATGAGCGCGGACCGTCTCAACCGAGATTGTAAGAATATCTGCCACGTCTTGGTTGGTTTTACCTTCCGCGGTCCAACTCAACACTTCCAATTCGCGCGGCGTGATGCGGTCGGTGGCGATGGCCATTGCCCCGCCTTCGATGTCATAGACGCGCTGGTGGTAGTAATGGGCAAGTAAGATCAAGTCTTTCATGAGCAGCCTGCGCTGGCTCTGCCAAGCTCGATCCGACGTGTTCACCGCAACAGTGAACAGGGCCCACAGTTGATCGCTTGGTCCGCGCAACGGGATGGTCAGCCCATGCGGCCCGATGCCATATTCCTTGGCTTCGCCAAACAAACGAAGCACTTTTCGGTCCGCTTTTTCAATGAGGGACCAGTCGATCGGCAGGACGGTTCGCTGGCCACGGGCCACAACGGGATCAATGTGCAAATAGCCCTGCTCGATATAACGAGTGATCCAAGCATCCGAATAGGTCTTGTCGAGATAGGGGTCGAGATTGGACCGGCCCGGCAGGCACGGCGAATGATAGACCAGATGGTCAACGCCATAGGTGTCCAACACGAATTGGCGCAGGATGCCAATGTCGTTGGGATCGCTCAACTTATCGAGCCGTTCCAGGGTCTCTAGATCAAGTTGCATGCGAGCCTCGTACGCCAAAAGAGTGGCAGTTCTGGGGCGGTGAGCCCACCTAAGCTCATTACCCAATTAACCAGCCGCCTCCGATTGTACGGTCACCGCACAACCGATCTGGACTCCATAATATCGTAGTTTGGCCCAACTTCAATAATGCCATTGATAGAACAACACGCATATCGATAAAGTGACAATTCAGAATTGCTGAAAAGATTTAATCTGTATGTTTTCAACATATGTGTGCCGCATGTCGAGCAGACACGCGAGCTGCTCGACTTGCCTTGACACAAATGGATAAGTGTTTTGGCTCTGCCAGCACCGAGCATCCTAGCGCCCGTCGGACGGGGTCAAGGTACGCCGGATCGCGTCCTTCCAGCTTGCGAGCTTTTCAGCCCGTGTTTCAGCGTCCATTTCGGGCAAGAATCGGCGGTCAAGGGCCCAGCGCTCGGCAAATACGGCTGGGTCCGGACACAGCCCCACCTCGTAACCGGCAAGATAGGCCGCGCCCAGCGCGGTGGTCTCTAAGACAGTTGGCCGGTCAACGGGCGCGTCCAACAGGTCGGATAGGCGCTGCATGGTCCAGTCGCTGGCGACCATGCCGCCGTCGACGCGCAGCACCGTCTCACGCGCCGCGCCCCAGTCGCCACGCATGGCGTCCAACAGATCGCGGGTCTGGAAGCACACCGCCTCCAACGCTGCGCGCGCCAGCTCCTTCGGCCCCGTGCCGCGGGTGATACCGAAGATGGCGCCGCGCGCCTGTGCGTCCCAATAGGGCGCACCCAGGCCCACGAAGGCGGGCACCATGATGACGTTTTGGTTGGGATCGGCCATGTCGGCCATCGGACCGGTCTCAGATGCCGAGCCGATGATCTTCAGTCCGTCGCGCAGCCACTGGACTGCCGCGCCGGCAATAAAGATCGAGCCTTCAAGCGCATAGGTCGTCTCGCCGTTGAGGCGATAGGCGATGGTCGTCAACAGGCGGTTCTTGGATGCGACCGCCTCTGATCCGGTGTTGAGAACGGCGAAGCAGCCGGTACCGTAGGTTGACTTGAGCATACCGGGCTTGAAGCAGGCTTGGCCAATGGTGGCGGCCTGCTGGTCGCCCGCCACCCCGCGAATGGGAATTGCCGCGCCAAACAAGTCGGGCACGGTGGCGCCATAGTCCGCCGCGCAGTCCTTCACCTCCGGTAGGATCGCGGCGGGCACGCGCAACAGGTCGCACAGGGACGGCCGCCAGCGATTCTCGTGGATGTCATAAAGCAGCGTGCGTGAGGCGTTGGTGGCGTCGGTCGCATGCACCTGGCCACCGGTGAGCCGCCAGATCAGGAAGCTATCGACAGTGCCAAACGCCAACTCGCCCCGCTCAGCACGGGCGCGGGCGCCCGGAACGTGGTCGAGGATCCAGGCGATTTTTGTGCCGGAGAAATAGGGGTCAAGCAGCAGCCCGGTCTTGGCGGCCACATTGGCTTCGTGGCCGGCCACTTTAAGCGCTTGGCACTGGTCGGCCGTGCGCCGATCTTGCCAGACGATCGCCCGGTGGATGGCCTTACCGGTCGCCCGATCCCACACGATGGTGGTTTCGCGCTGATTGGTGATGCCGATCGCGGCGATGTCGGCCGCTGTGAGGCCGGCCTTATCGAGGGCCTGGCGCGTGACGGCGACGACGCTGTTCCAGATATCCTCAGGCTCGTGCTCCACCCAGCCGGAGCGGGGATAGTGCTGCGAGAACTCCGCCTGTGCCATGGCCGCGATGGTCAAATCGGCGCGAAACACAATAGCGCGCGATGACGTCGTTCCCTGGTCGATGGCAATAAGGTGCTGGGCCATGCGACATCTCCTCCAAGCCGTCTCTTTATGCGTGCGGGCAACGGGGCCAACCCAAGGGACGCCTCCCCCTTGAGCTGTGGTGTGTCCCGCACGGGCCTCTTGGGGCCTCGGTGCATGCGTAGCGCATTCGCAAACGTCTGAAAACTACGCGTGGGGCGCACGCGCCCTTTCGTGCCCACCTGCTAGCATGTTAGAGAACCCTCACATCCACATGGAAAGGATTTCCGATGAACGCGCCGCTTCGCCCCCAACGCCATGTCCGGCTGCATCGCGAGGACAACGTGGTCGTTGCCGTTGATGGTCTGGACGCGGGCACCGTGGTCGAGGGGGTGGCCGCGCTCAAGCGCGTGCCGCGCGGCCACAAAATGGCGGTCGCGCCGATCGCGTCGGGCGCGCCGGTTGTTAAGTTTGGCCAAATCATCGGCTTTGCCACCCAGGCGATCCCGGCAGGCGACTTTGTCCACGAGCATAATTTGGCGATGGGCAGCTTTGATCGCGATTATGCGTTCGCGGTCGATGGGCGCGCGGAGCCCGTATTGCCGGTGAGCGAGCGCGCCACTTTTGAAGGGTTCGTGCGGGCCAACGGGAAGGTCGGCACCCGCAATTATCTCGGCATCCTCACCTCGGTGAACTGCTCGGCCTCGGTCGCCACCTTCATCGCCCATGAGATTGAGCGTTCGGGGATTCTCGCACAATACCCGAACGTTGATGGTGTGATCCCGCTCGTTCATGGCGGCGGTTGCGCGCTTGATGTTAAGGGCGAGGGCTACGAAGTCTTGAAGCGCACCCAATGGGGCTATGCGACCAACCCCAATATGGGCGCGGTGCTGATGGTGGGTCTGGGCTGCGAGGGCTTCCAGATTGGCCGCTGGAAAGAGGCGTACGGCATCTCGGAGAGCGATCGCTTCCGCTCGCTGACCATTCAGGAGGTGGGGGGCACGCGCAAGACGGTCGCGGCAGGCGTGGCCGCTGTCTTGGAGATGTTGCCCACGCTTAATGACGCGCGCCGCTCCACCGTGGACGCGTCGCACCTCATGTTGGCGCTCCAATGCGGCGGGTCGGATGGCTATTCGGGCATCACAGCCAATCCGGCCCTGGGCGCGGCGGTTGATCTGTTGGTGCGCCAAGGCGGCACGGCGATCTTGTCGGAGACGCCGGAAATTTATGGCGCCGAGCACCTGTTGACCCGTCGCGCGGCCACGCGTGAGGTGGGCGAGACGCTGGTTCAGCGGATCCGCTGGTGGGAGGACTACACCACCCGCAACCGCATGGAGATGAACAACAATCCTTCGCCGGGCAACAAGGCGGGCGGGCTCACCACCATTTTGGAAAAGTCACTCGGAGCGGCGGCCAAGGGCGGCACCACGACGCTGACCGCGGTTTATGAATATGCCGAGCCGGTGACGGAGCGCGGGTTCGTGTTCATGGATACGCCCGGCTACGATCCCGTGTCGGCGACCGGTCAGGTGGCGGGAGGCGCGAATGTGTTGTGCTTCACCACCGGCCGCGGCTCAGCCTATGGCTGCAAGCCGACCCCGTCGATCAAGCTCGCCACCAACACGGCGATCTATGAGCACATGATCGAAGACATGGATATCAATTGCGGCGATGTGCTCGACGGGGTGTCGATCGAGGACAAGGGCCGGGAGATCTTTGAGACGATCTTGCGGGTGGCGTCGGGCGAGCGTTCGAAGAGCGAAGCGCTCGGCTATGGCAGCGCCGAGTTCGTGCCCTGGACCATTGGCGCCACCATGTGAGGCGCGCGGGCGCGCGCCTCTGTTGGGCTCAACGCTCGATGTTATTCACCAGCGCTTCGGGGGTTTGCAGCGTGGCAAACTCCAGCGCGATGCCGTCGTCGAAATGGCGCACGACACGGGCGCGCATGCGGCCGAACGTGACCATGGTGCCCAGCGACGGCTTGACCTCGATGGCCACGGCGGCGCCCGACAGCGACACGTCGATGACGCGGCACTTGTACTCCCGACCATCGGTCAGGCGCACATGCGAGAAGGGGTTCTTGGGCGCCTGGCGATCGTGGCGGCGGTCCTCAGGCAGATTGAGGACGTGGCGGTTGGCGAGCCAGGTGAGCTGAGCGGCGAGCTTGTCGCGCTTGCGCAAGGACGCACTGATCGACATGGCGAAGCCACCATCGATCATGCGGGTGATTTGACCTTCCAGGCGACCGACATGGTCGATGTACGCGATGACGCGCTCGCCGACCTCGCCGCGTACCGGCGTGACCAAGGCTGCGCCGCCGGGCGACATATCAATCACCTGACAGGGATACTCGCGGCGATCCTCGAGCATGAAGCGGCCAAGCAAGTTGACCTTCACCCGCGCGTGGCGCCGGCGGTCGGGCTTCATATAGGTGAGGGGGCGCTGGAACGCCGGCTGGGTGGCCGTCGACATGCAAACGTCCTTTCCGAACGCGTGGCTTTATCGTCCACGCGCTCTCGTTGGAAAGGTAGGCCCGCAGGGTTAATCAAAGGTTAGACGGAGCCGTTTTTTGCCGCTTAGCGCTTACGATTGCTTTCAATCCGCCCGACCACCGTCAAGAACCGTCAAATGACCCACCCGCCGTTTCGGCTCGGTCGGCAGCGGCGTGAGGGCCACGTCGTCCTCGGGCTCCTGTGTTGGCGCATGCAAAGTGCGGTCGCTAAAGCCGGGGCGGGCATTGGGCCATATCATCCGCATGGACGTGATGGTTTGGCTCATGATGGGGTGAATGCCGACCCAGTAGGGCTGGTCATGGGTGGCGATAGCGCCCAAGACGCGCGAGAAGCCCGGGCCGGATTGGCGCACTGGCAGCACAATCGCCTCACCCGACAGCGTGCGACCATGGGCGGAGTGAAGCTCCAAGCCAAACACGGCCGCGGCGGCTTCCTCGGTCACGGCCTGCATCAGCGATTCGCTGGTCGCGCGGTCTTGGCCGGTCCAGAACGACAGGAAATCCTTTCCCTTGAGCTCCCGGCCATAGAGCGCACACACCCGCGTGCCCGCCAGGCGAAACCGAAACGCACCATCGGCGGCGGCTTCCAAAATGAAGGTATCGCCCAGGATAGCCCGGATATCCGACGGCTCAATCTCGCCGCGCTCCGGCGCGAGGCGGCGCCCCTTAAGACGTTGCCAATAGGCGTGAAGATCGCGCGTGACTGCGTGTTTCATTCCCGTCCACCCACTCGGTTCGAACCCTCTCGCTGTCCCAGGTCGGGAGGGTGACGTGCCGCTTTGGCACGCCTTTGAGCGTCTTCGAGCGCCCACAAACCTTAGTGCAGCCCCTGTGCCATGGTTATTGAAATCTTAACGGTGGGTGCAAATCCGGGACTTAAGGTTAATATTCGGTTTCGATTGCGCTGGGGCCGGTTTGACCGCACAGTCGCGCCAGTTCCACTTTCCGAGCGCACCTAGAGCGCTCCTCGATCTGAAGCTTTCGGATCGGCGCTCTAGATCTTGGATAACGCGGGACCCGGTTCGGTGAACAGGGGTCTCGGGTTTTTGAGATCGAAGGTCGCGCTCCTGCGGTTATTACTGAACGTCGGCGCCGGGGAAAAACCTATAACAGGGGGCGCGTCACGAAAGGCCGTTCGCAGGCGATCCGCCGCGGACGGCCTTCTTTTTTGTGCGCTTCGCTTTTAACTTCGCCTCATCTTATCGAGGAACCGATGTCCGGTTCTAGAGATCGTGTGCACAGCGGGTCGCACCGGTCCCGCAACGGTTAAGACGCTGGCCGAGGGCTCATGCGGACAATCAGCCAAGCAACTCCGGCGGCCGACACGAGACCCCATGGCAACAAGAGGGGTAAGCCAAAGGCCCAATAGATGTAGGTGCTGGCGGCGAGCCCTGAGAGAAGCGCCAGGATGGGGCCGCGCGGACCCTCGAAACTGAACTCGCCATAAAGCAACAGGAATCGGCCGTAATAGATCGCGAGACCCGTGAGCGCGGTGATCAAGAGGATGGCGGCCAGCGTCTTGGCATAGCGTGCGCTGAACGAGCGCGAGGGGGGCTTACGCTGCCACACGGCCGGCAGGGCCGCGCCGACGAGGCCCGCCACTGCGAACATTGCCAACACAAGCGTGAGGCGCGGACCGAAGGCTTGGCCGGACCAAGCCGCGTTGAGCGCGACCGAGGCGGTCGTGCCGGCCGCGTGGATCAGGCCCGCCAGGGCGGCGCGCGCGGCCGGGCGCATCAGGCCGCGACGAGGGCGTGGGCGAGGCTCTCAAACAGGCCGCGCCCGTCCCGTCCGCCGTGGTGCGGCAGCACGAAGTTTTCCGGGTGCGGCATCAGGCCCAACACACGGCGATTGGCCGACAGGATGCCGGCGATGGAGCCGAGCGAGCCGTTGATGTTGGCCGCTTCGGTCACGGCCCCGGTGGCATCGCAATAGCGCAGGGCGATACGATCCTCCGCCTCAAGCTGCCGCAAGGCCTCCGCGTCGGCGCGATAGTTGCCCTCGCCGTGGGCGACGGGATAGCGCACCACTTGGCCTTTTTGATAGGCGCTGGTGAAGGGCGAGGCGGCCGTCTCCACCCGCAAGGTGGCGATCTTGCAGATGAATTTGAGCCCACCGTTGCGCATCAGCGCGCCGGGCAACAGGCCGGCTTCGGTGATGATCTGGAAGCCGGTGCACACGCCTAGCACATCGCCGCCCGCGGCCGCGAACGCGCGCACCGCATCCATCACCGGCGAGCGCGCGGCGATCGCGCCGCAGCGCAAATAGTCGCCATACGAAAAGCCGCCGGGCACAACGACCAGATCGGTGCCGGCCGGCAGCGCGGTTTCGGTATGCCAGA
The DNA here is from genome assembly GCA_943373055.1 of Rhizobium sp. Q54. Taxonomy (GTDB): domain Bacteria; phylum Pseudomonadota; class Alphaproteobacteria; order Rhizobiales; family Ancalomicrobiaceae; genus CALSBD01. Next base: position 6,243 of record CALSBD010000002.1, on the reverse strand, counting down.
CCACGGCGGGCGTTTGGCCGGTGATGTCGGCGATCGCCTTGACCATGTCGGTCTCGCGATTGATGCCGGGAAATAGCAGAACGACGGCTTTCATGGCCCGTTCCTCACTTCAGCTCGATCGCGTAGTTCTCAATCACGGTGTTGGCGAGCAGCTTCTCGCACGCCGTCTTGAGCCGGGCTTCGGCGTCCGGGCCGGTGATTTCCAGATCGATCACCTTGCCGATGCGCACATGGCTGACGCCGTCAATGCCAAGCGAGGTCAGCGCGCCCTCGGTCGCCTTGCCTTGCGGATCGAGCACGCCGTTTTTCAAGGTGACGACGATGCGTGCTTTCATGACTGTGGTCTCCGCACTGACGCTGGCGCCCGGGCCCAGCGGCCGACGATCTGTGCGGCACGGGTTAGCTGATCTTGGCGCCGATCTCAACCCAACGAAGGATGCCGGGGCGGGTCAATTTAGGTGAGGGCGTTCTGATCGGCGACATCGACCGGTCCAGATGCGTGAGCCGGACGGCCAGCAAAGCGGTGTGCGGGGAGGCGATCATCCGCGCGCCGGCAATCAGCTATCGCCGTGTTCTCGAGCCCTACTGCACCGTGGTCGGCGTGGGAGCCTGGGCGGTTGGCGCGGTCGGCTTGGGCGGCTCGGCGCCGCCAAACGGGTTGAGGCGCTGCCACCAAGGTGTATCGGCTTCCGCAGGAGCCGCGGCGGGGGCGGCAGCGGGCTGACCCGCTGGTGCCGCGGCCGGTTGTGTGGCCGGCGCGGTGGTCATGCCGGCGGCAACAGGTGCGGCAGGACGGACGGCCGGGACGGGGGCGGCAACTGGCGTAGCGACCGGCGCGGCCGCGCGGGCAACCGTTGTGGCCGCGGCAGCCGGTGTCGGCGCCGGTGCGGCCGGTGTCGCAACCGTCGGCTGAGCGGCAGCGGCGGCCGACGGCGCGCTTGATCCAAACGAGAACAAGCCGCCGAATAGGCCACCTGACGCGGGGGCGGCTGCCACAACGGTGGTGCCCACCTCGCGGCCAGGCACCGGACGCGGCATCGGAAGGCCCGTGGCGGCGGTTCCGGCGGCGGCCAAGGTCGGGCCGGCGGCAGCCGTCGCGGTGACCGGCGTCGCGCCCGCGGGGGCATCGCCGAACAAGCCCGCCAGCAGGTTCGATTCGGGCTCCTTCGGCCGCGCCTTGGCGATCTTGGTCGCCAATTCGCGCTGCAGGGCCTCCTCGGCTTCCTTTTCAAGCTGGGCGATGACGATCTTCTTCTCCGCCTCGTCCTTCTGCTGCTTTGACGCCACCGCCACCTTGATGTGCTGCGGGATGTCGTAGCTGGGGCACGCGCCCGAGGCGTTGAAAGCCGTGGAGCTGGGATCCGTCGTCATTGGATTGAAGACGTACCGGCGGTTACACACCTCGACCTTGGGCTCGGCGCGGGTAACCTCGAAATGGTCGTGACCATCCTTGAGGTTCTTCCAGAACGCCATGTGCGGGCTGGTGCGATAGCGCGCCAAGTTTTGCGCCGTCATGCGGAACGGATAGGCTTGCACCTGGAAGGCAGGCTGGCCGCCGCGGAACGCTTCGCGCGCCAGGGCGTAGATGTCTTCCATCTGCGGGTCGGTCATGGCGAAGCAGCCGGCCGACGAGCACGCACCGTGCACCATCAAATGGCTGCCATTGCGGCCATGGGCGGCGTCGAACCGGTTGGGGAAGCCTAGATTAAACGACAAGTGATAGGCCGAATTCGGGTTCATATGGGCCGGGGTGACCGTATAGAACCCTTCAGGCGACTGCTTGTCGCCTTCCTTGATCTTGGGACCAATGGTGCCGCCGACCGCGCAAATGGGATAGGTGCGCAACAGGGCGAACTTGCCCGTCTTGTCGCGCTTCCACATCTCAAGTTCTTTTTCTTTCTTGAAGACGCGGATCAGGATCGGGTCGGACGCCCGCATGCCCTTAGCGGACATGAGCTTGTAGGTCTCGGACGAAATCGGCCGCAAATGCTTAGGCCCGCCAGCGCGATACTCGCGCTCCGCTTCGCAGCCGCTCAAAAAAAGCGCGCCGCCCAAAACCGCCACCAAGCCCAACGCGCGCGCCTTGAAGGCCCGGCTCCTCGGTGCCGTTGAATTCGGCATCAGCGACTTTAGCGTGATTGACTTCACCAGACGTCCCCGTATCCCGACGTGTGCGGGGCCGCGGCCGCGCCGTCGTTATTCACCGTTACACTCAATGTTGGCGCGAACGGTCGTTTCGACAAGTCGCACCCATCCCTCTGGCGACATTATAGGCGACTAACACGCGCTTTTGGGCGAGACCGTGGCAAAATGGTCGCGATGGTTAAGCAACGGTAACCCTGGTTTGGCCGAGCTGAAAGGGTCCGGTTCAGGCTTGAAAGTGACGCATCAGCGGTATCGCGCGGATCGTGTCCTTGCTCCTATGCGCCGCTGTCCCAGACTCGAGCGTCCCGCGAGGATCCATGCGTCCCAATATTCTCATCGTGATGGTGGATCAACTCAACGGCACCTTATGGCCCGATGGTCCGGCGCCGTTTTTGAAGACCCCGCATTTGCGACAGCTTGCCGCGCAGTCGGCCCGGTTTGCCAACGCTTACACCGCGAGCCCGTTGTGTGCGCCCGCGCGCGCCTCGTTCATGTCGGGCCAGTTGCCCACCCGCACGCGGGTCTATGACAACGCGGCGGAGTTTGCTTCGGATATCCCCACCTTCGCGCATCACCTGCGCCGGGCGGGCTATCACACCGCATTGTCGGGTAAGATGCATTTCGTCGGACCCGATCAGCTGCACGGCTTTGAAGAGCGGCTGACGACCGACATCTACCCGGCCGACTTCGGCTGGACACCGGACTATCGCAAGCCCGGCGAGCGGATCGACTGGTGGTATCACAATCTGGGTTCGGTCACCGGGGCCGGGGTCGCGGAAATCACCAACCAGCTGGAATACGACGACGAAGTCGCCCATCACGCGGGGGCAAAACTCTATGACCTGTCACGCGGAGCCGACAGCCGGCCGTGGTGCCTCACGGTGTCGTTCACCCATCCGCATGACCCTTATGTCGCGCGGCGTCAGCATTGGGATCTTTATGAAGGATGCACGCATCTTGATCCGGTCGTGCCGCCGATTCCGTTTAACAGCCAAGACCCGCATTCGCAGCGCCTGATGCTGGCGTGCGACCATGCGGCCTCCACGATCACGCAAGAGCATGTGCGGCGGGCGCGGCGGGCCTATTTCGCCAATATCAGCTACTGCGACGATAAAATTGGCGAACTTCTTGATATTCTTGAGCGCACGCGGATGGCCGACAACACCATCGTGGTGTTCGTTTCAGACCATGGCGACATGCTCGGCGAGCGCGGTCTGTGGTTCAAGATGAGCTTCCGCGAGGGCTCCTGCCGGGTGCCGCTGATGATAAAGGCCCCTGGCTTGCCAGCGGGGCGGATCGACCAACCGGTATCGACGCTCGATGTGTTGCCCACGTTGGCTCAGCTCGCCGGTCTTGATCTGTCCGCCGTGATGCCGTGGACCGATGGCGAAAGCCTCGTGCCGCTAGCGCGCGGCACGGGATCGCGCGGGCCGGTGCCGATGGAATATGCCGCCGAGGGGTCGCAAGCGCCCATGGTGGCGTTCGTTGAGGGGCCCTATAAGGCGACCGCGTGCGCGATTGATCCGCCCGAGCTTTATCATCTTGGGGCTGATCCCCATGAAAAGGTCAACCTCGCCTCCGACCCCGCCCATGCGTCGGCTCAGGCGCGGTTGCGGGATGCGATCGCCCAGCGGTGGAGTTTGCCAGCGTTCGACGCAGCAGTGCGCGAAAGTCAGGCGCGCCGATGGGTGGTGTATGAGGCTCTGCGCAACGGGGCCTATTACCCCTGGGATTATCAGCCCCTCCAGCGGGCGTCCGAACGCTACATGCGCAACCACATGGATCTAAACATTCTGGAAGACTCCAAGCGCTTTCCCAGGGGCGAATAGGGTGCGTAAGCTCAAACGCAATCTGATGAATACGCTAACGGCTGGTGTGCTCGGCATTCTCAGTTTTATTTTCAATGTTGTGCAATCATGATATAATCATACGTGGTATATTCTAGCTTCAGATGCTGTGATCAACACGACATCGCATTGAAACTTTGAGCTTCATTTCAAGTTTATTTGTCTTTACTTGAAAATATAATTCGCTTTCACTCGAGTCATTCTGTTTTTAAATTTTTATGTGAACAAAATAAACTTTCTTGACCTGAGTTGGTGAGAAGTAAAGCACGTCGAAATTGCAGCAACAAAAAGCGGGTTTCCCTACGGAAACCCGTTGACTTAACGTTTGCGTGATCTTACCGTCCCGGCACGGTGGGGACCGGAACAACGGTATTTGCTGGTGCGGCGGGTTTTGAGGCTCGCGTGCGCCAGCGTTCGGCTGGGGTTCAACATTTTTGGTTCGGTTTGGCGCGCAGACGTCGGTCAGCGCGTTGCGCGTCATCGCGTCGACATGGCGCAAATGAGGGAGGCATACATGGGTTCGCAAAAGGTCATGCTCGCGCTGGCGACGCTGGGTGCGTTCGCGGCGACGGGTGCAGTTGCTTCGGATCGCTCGGTGTCCAGCGACGGCAGCAACTATGTGTATCGCGGCGCGCCGGTAGCGATGTCCGCGCCGTCGGTTGGAACGGACGCGGTGTCCCGTTCGGCGGCTGAGGCCGCTGGGGCGTCGTTCGAGGAAGCGGCGGAATCGTCGCCTTCGAACGGTTTGGCGACTGTCGCCTATGGCGATCCGCGTGCTGGTCGTCAGGGCCGCTCGATCGTCGGTTGGGATTCGCGCATGCGCGCCTACACTACGTCGTATCCTAACCGCGCGATCGTCTATATCAGCCGCAATGGGGCGCACCATTGCACGGGCTGGTTTATCAGCTCCAACACCATCGCGACCGCCGGCCACTGCGTGCATACGGGTGGTAGCTCGGGTTCCTGGTATGCAGCCAGCTCGTTCCGCGTTTATCCGGGGTATGATGGTTCGGGCGCGGGTCCTTACGGCTCTTGCACCGTCCGCCGTACGCATTCAGTTTCAGGCTGGACCTCGAGCCGCAACGCTGACTTCGACTATGGTGCGATGCGACTGAACTGCACTTTGGGCAGCACGACCGGTTGGTTCGGTTACTACGCGCCGACCCAGTCCACCTTGCTCAATCAAACCATGATTGTCAGCGGCTATCCGGGTGACAAGCCGAAGACGCAGTGGCTGAGCTCCGACAAGATTCGCTCTGTGACGAGCTACCGTGTGTTCTATCGAGCTGACACCGTCGGTGGCCATTCGGGCAGCCCGGTTTGGAATGACCGCGGCGACGGTCTTTACACGACGGGCGCTTGGGCGTTCGCAGTTCATGCCTATGGCGCCAATAGCGCCAACATGAATAGCGCGCCCTGGCTGTCGTCGGCGCGAGTCACCAACTACACGACCTGGAAGAACCAGCCGAACTGAGCGCTGATCTCCAAGCATCGCTAACTACCGAACGGGCGCTCCTGGTTTCGCAATCGGGGCGCCCGTTTTAACTTGTCCAGCGATACGGTCTCATGAGATGGGGGATTGGATGACCAGATCCGTTTTGATGCCCCTTTTCCGGGCGCGTTGGTCCACCCTGGCTGTCGTTGGTCTTATGGGGTGTCTCTTGGGGAGTTGTGGCATGTCGCCCTCTGGTGAGGAGAGCCCGCCCATGGGCGGCCGGCCGATGCCGCTTGCGAGCGGCGATCAACCGGTTTCCAGCGACACCGCGCGTCCGTCAGAGCCTCGCGCGGCAGACGGCGTGAGCGGCACCGTGCGCGACGGCCGCGGCCGTCCGGTCGCGGGCGTGCTCGTGGAAGCCAGCGCGGAGCCGGGATCGCCACCCGTGCCGGATCTTGCCATCGTCACCGATCAAGCGGGCCGCTTCGACTGGCCGTTGCGTCCGGGCACCTATCGGCTGAGCGCGGGGCCCTCAGGCACGGCCGTGCGGGTCATCGTGCGCGCGGGTAGCGCGGTAGACGTGGACCTCGTCACGCGCTGACCCGACAGTCCACGCGATGCTGATCCAATGTTCAATAATCAGTTCGCATATTCAATGACTTAACGCTCACCCGGCGCGGCGCAAGAGAGCGCGGGTGTCGACGCCGCCGCGGTGGTCGTCCTTGGCGAGCGCGCGTCACAGATCAGCGACCGAATCGAGCTTGTGCACCGCGCGGAACTCGTCCACATGCGGCTGCAGGGCGCGGATGCCGCGGG
>CALSBD010000001.1:0-27349 GCA_943373055.1 Rhizobium sp. Q54 | reverse complement strand
ATTTGGCGCTAGACGCTCAGTTCAGTTTCGCCTTCACGTCGGCGATGCCCTTGGAGATCAGGCTGTCGGCGGTGCCGCCGGTGACCTTCGAGGCCAGGATCGACTGCGCGGCAGCGATCGCCACGTCGGTGGCAATCGAGCGCACCTCGGCGATGGCCTGGGTTTCCGCTTGAGCAATCTTGACTTCGGCCGCCTTGGTGCGCCGCTCGATCATTTCGCCAAGGGCCTTGTTGGTCTCTTCGGTCAGGCGGCGGGCCTCGGCCTTCGCCTCGGAGATGATCGATTCGGCTTCGCTCTCGGCTTCCTTGGCCTTGCGCTGATAGTCGGCGAGCAGGGCCTGGGCCTCTTCGCGCATGCGCTTGGCTTCCGACAGCTCGGAGCGGATGGTATCGGCGCGCTTGTCGAGGGCGGCGGCAACCGTCTTGGGCACGCCCAAATAGGTGATCAGGCCGAAGAACAGGATGAGCGCGACGAGGGCGAAGAATGTGGCGTCCATGGTCGTGTCCTCACTTGGCCTGGGCGTTGGCGACGGCCATGGTGATCTCGTCCTTCGAGGCGCCGGCCCCGATCAGACGCTCAATCACCGCTTCGGCGGTGTCGGCGGCGATGCCACCCACTTCACCCAAAGCCTTTGCCTTGATGGCGCCGATGTCAGCTTCGGCGGACGCCAGCTTCGCGGCAAGTTCGGCCTCGGCGGCGCGACGCTTGGCGTCGGTTTCGGCATTGAGCTGAGCCCGGGTCTCGGCAGCGATCGACTGCGCCTTGGCGCGGGCGTCGGCCAGCGCCTTTTCGTAGCCAGCGATCGCCTTCTCGGTCTGGTCCTTGAGCGCCTGAGCGGTCTCCAGGTCACGGGCAATCTGGTCGCGCCGGGTCTCGAGGATCTCACCGATGCGCGGCAGGATCTTCTTGGCCATCAGCCACCAGAAGAACCCAAAGGTGATCGCGAGCCACAGGATCTGGGAGGGAAACGTCGAGGCGTCGAACGGCGGGAAGCCGGACGAATGCCCATCACCCTTTCCACCAGGGACTTCCGTGTGCGCGGTGGTCGTGCTCGCCATCGTCGGGATCCTTGACGAAAGAAACAGAAACGGCGCTCGTCGCGTCCGTTCGGATCAGGGGCGGTCGGTGAAGCGGCGATCAAGGACGGTTAGCCCCGTCTCGCCTCTTCCCACCGCGGTCCAGGTCAGCCGGCGGACCGGCACCCGGGAAACGGGAAAGCGGGATGCGCGCCCTGTGAGCGCTCGTCCCAAGCTCCGTCGCGGTCAAATGAACTGATGGGCGACCGCGCACCGATTGGCGCGCTTTCGACAACCGGTCGGGCCGCGCGGCGAACCGCACGGCCTTTGACCTGGGACCCAAGGTGACGGATCCGCCACCTCGAAAGGAGCTTTCAGGTGTCAGACGCCCCCGACCGTGCCGGGGCCGTCTGACAAAGCGTGTTCTTCTCAGCACGCGCGACGACCGCGGGCGCCTGAGCGATCAACCCCGAAGGATCAGACCGCGAACAGGAGGAGAAGCGCGACGAGCAGCGAGAAGATGCCGAGCGCTTCGGTCACGGCGAAGCCGAACACGAGACGGCCGAACTGGCCATCGGCCGCCGACGGGTTGCGTAGCGCGCCCGACAGGTAGCTACCGAAGATATTGCCGAGGCCGAGGGCGGCGCCGCCCATGCCCAAGCAAGCGATACCAGCGCCAATGTACTTCGCAGCAACGGGATCCATCGTGATGCTCCTTTTGAAGGTCCGGTTGGAGAGGTGCGCGAGCTCCCGACCTCAGTGGCCGGGATGCACCGCGTCGTTCAGGTACATGCAGGTCAAGACCGTGAAGACATAGGCCTGCAGGAAGGCAACGAGGAATTCCAGCGCCGTCAGACCCACGGTCATGGCGAGCGGCAGGATCGAACCGGCGACGCCGAGCGCGCCCGCGGCCGACATCGACGCGATGAAGCCGGCGAACACCTTCAAGGCGGTGTGGCCAGCCATCATGTTGGCGAACAGACGAACCGACAGCGACACCGGGCGCGACAGGAAGGAGATGACTTCAATCGCGGTCACCAGCGGCACCAGCACGCCAGGCACGCCATGGGGCACGAACAGGCCCAGGAAGCCAAAGCCGTGGCGATAGAAGCCGTAGCCCACCACGGTACCGATCACCAACATGGCGAGCGCGAAGGTCACGATGATTTGGCTCATCACCGTAAAGCCGTAGGGGAACATGCCGAACAGGTTGGCGACCAGAATGAACATGAACAGCGAGAACACCATGGGGAAGAAACGCATCCCCTCGGTTCCCGCGCTTGATCGCAAGGTGCCGGCGACAAACTCGTAGGCCATCTCCGCCAGCGACTGCATGCGACCGGGGACAAGGCCACGGCCCGAAGTCGCCATGGTGAGGAACGCGCTCGACGCAGCGACCGTCAGCACCATGAAGAGCGCGGAATTGGTGAACGAGAAATCCAGCCCGCCGACTTCGATCGGAATGATCTTGTTGATCACGAACTGATGGATCGGATCGTTCGCCACCGGTCGGCCCTCGTCTCGTGTCGGACCCTCAAGGCCCGGGTTATCGCCAATCGGACCTGCCGGCCCGTCGTGTTGGTCTCAGTGCCCGTTCAGGCACCTGCGAACCTGACCCCGAGGGTCGGGCTCGAAAAATCCCATCCCAGGCGTGAGCCTTGGATCCGTCAGGGCTTAGACGGCGGATTGTCCTCGTCGTCAAGCCGCTTTGGCGGCTGATCCGAAGACGGCGGTCGCGCAAGGCCGGGATTGCGATACTCCGGCTCGGCCACCACGCCCGCGGCGCGCATCACATTGAGCACGCCCGCTCCAAACCCCAGAAGGAGAAGAACGATCAATCCGAAGGGCGAAGTCCCCGCGACCTGATCGACCAACCAGCCTAGCGCGGCCCCCACGGCTATGCCCGCGATGAACTCCGAAGAGAGCCGCAAGCCCTTGGCCATGCCGGACGCGTCCTTCTCACGCGCCCGCATCCGCTCGACCGCCTCGTTCGCCGTCGGTTGAGCTTGAAGCCGCGCCGACAGGGTCTTGAGGCGTTCCGCCAGTTCAGCATCGGATGGGATGGATGACGGCTCGGACCGCGGTTCACCATCGTCTCCCCCGTTGGGAGAGCCTCCGGAACCCGTAGTGTTCTTACCGGTCATGGAACCGCCTTGGGATTGCCGGTTCAGTCCGGGTGTTCGACCCGCACGAACCCCGTGCGAACCGCCGATTTCCGATCAGTCCTGGCCCTGAAGGGGTTACTCACCCCCTCCCCGAAGCCGGGCGCACCATAGTGACGGGCAACAGCGGTGTCAAGGACACCCCCGAAACTGTCAAACGATTGAAATATCGACGAAAAACGAAACGCATCGCATCCGTCGGACCCCTGTCGTTCGCAAGTCTAACAGCGTTGCCCGTTGGCCACGCTGCATTGCACCATTTGGAGGGTGCCGATGGCGGTACAAACCCGATTGTCACGGCGCGGCGCGCGCGCCGTGACGGGATGACGCAGGGAGGCTTAGCTCACAGCAGCTCGAGAATGCGCGCGGCACCCGACGTGACGGCCTGGCCCGGCGATTCTTCGATGTTGAGCGAGGTCACCACGCCGTCCTTGACGATCATGGAGTACCGCTTGGAGCGCAGGCCAAGGCCGGCCATGCCCAGATCGAGATCGAGGCCAATGGCGGTGGCGAAATGGCCCGAGCCGTCGGCGAGGAAATGGATCTTGCCTTTGGCGCCCGACGATTCGGCCCAGGCATTCATGACGAACACATCGTTGACCGCCGTGACGGCGATGGCATCCACGCCCTTGGCCAGGATGGCATCGGCATTGTCGAGAAAGCCCGGCAGGTGGTTCATCGAGCAGGTCGGGGTGTAAGCGCCCGGAACAGCGAACAACACCACGGTCTTGCCAGCAAACACCGCGTCGGTCGTCACCTCGGACGGGCCGTCGGTGGTCATCACCTTGAACTTCGCCTCCGGCAGCTTGTCGCCAACCTTGATCATCTTCACTCTCCTGTGGGGATGGGGCCGGCAACGGGCGGCCGGATACGTGAGAACCCGTGCCACACATAGGGGATGTGCGGCCCCGCGTCGAGGTGGCGCGGATGACAAGCGTGCGTACAGGAGGTGTGTGACATCCGCGCTTACGGCAGCACGGCGGTGGTCTCGCGCGGGCCTTCGGGCGTCATGTAGGTGACGGTCACCGGCGTGCCGGACACGGTCGCGCTTTTGGAAATCCCGTCGAGCTCGAACTCGAAGGTGCCTTGCGGTGCGCCGGGCACCATCACCGGCAGCGGCAAGGACCACTCGGCTGGGCCGTCGACCACCATCTCCGAGGCGCCCGCCACGACCACGCGCACGCGGCGCGAATCACTGGGGTTGGCCAGCACCTTTGCGGCGCCGTCGACCTTGACCGGCAGGCTCGCCCGCGCCGCCGCCACTACGCGAGCCGCCCCGGCGTCGTGAGCGCCGACCGGGAGATCGGTCGCCAGCTGAACACGCACGGGCACGCAAATCTCGCGACACACGCCCATGTCGATGGTGACCGCGATTGTGACGTCAGCGGCCGGATCAACCGGCGTGGCGCGCACGGGCAGCGTCACCTGCGCGTCATGGCCGAGCGACGTGCCGTAGCCGTCGGAGAACCGGATGGGATAGGGATGGTCGACCCCCGCAACGGTCAGGTTGCGGCTCGCCGACCAATCGAAGAACGGCGGCACACCGCTGTCACCGGGCTGGCGCCAATAGGTCTTGTAGCCCGGGTCCAGCACCACATCGATGGCGATATCGACCCCGCCATCGGCGGCGCGGGTGGCGATCAACTCAAGCTGAGCGCCATCGACGCGCGCGCGGTCAACCGCCTGCGCCGCACCGGGCAGCGACACGGGAAGCGCAACGACAAGGACGAGGGCGGCACGGGCAAACACATGGGTCATGGCTTTGACGCTAGCAAGCCGACGCCGCGCTGTCGCCTCGCAAAAGCTCACGGTTGAGTGAGACGTCGGAGTGGCCTGTGCGCACCGGCGCGGCGATTAGGTCTGACGATCCGCGAAGGCTGCCGGCCCTGTGGCATCGCTTTAACGGCTTTGCTATAGAACGCGCCGTTGTTGAGTGAGGAGACACCATGGCCATCGTCCAACAAGACACGCGCGGACTGCTTCAGACTGTGGCGCGCGCCGCCAGCGTAGTGCTTATTTTGGGTCTGGCTGGTGGCTTGGCGGGGTGTGGATCGATTGGCTTGGGCGGTGATAGCGCCGCGCCCAGCGACACGATTGCCCAGGCGCCCAACGCGCCGTTGCCGGCCGACTCGCCGACTGCCCCGGCGCTGGCCGCCCCGCAAGGGTCGTTCTTCGGCGGCGATGTGTGCCCCAAGGCCGAGGTCCGCACAGGTCTGCAGTCCCTCGAAGTGTTTGAGAAGGGTAAGGAGGGCGACCCAACGGCGCTGCGCTATCAGGTGGCGCTGCAGCGGGTGGCGCGTGAGTGCACGCCGTCGGGCGGGCAGATCCTGATGCGGGTTGGCGCGGCGGGCCGCGTGTTGGGCGGGCCGAAGGGCACAGCCGGCGCGGTCACGTTCCCCGTGCGCGTGGTGGTGCAGGTGGCGGGCAAGCCGGCTTACACCAAGGTCCATCAGCTGACCTCCAACCTGGCGGCGCCGGACTTCTCGGCCCTGTTCACGCTGGTGGATGATCAGGTCACAGTGCCCACGCAAGACGCGGCGCAGAGCTTTGTCTATGTCGAGCTGGTGCCGCCCAATGAGCGCCCGGAACGCTCGACGCGGCGGTGATGGGCGTGAGACGCGCGGGGGGAACCGGTGAGGCCCCCGCGGATCAGCCGCGCGGCATGGTCTCGCGATGGCGCTTGAGTGCGGCGGCAGCGTCGAGATAGGGCTCCTGCCGCTCGACGCTCCAATATTTGAGCTCATCAAGCAGGATCGACTGCCCGGTCACCGCGCAGCGCACGAAGGTGCCCGGCGACAGAATCTGGAAGTCGCCATCCAGATAGCGCACGCGCGCTTCGCCCATCGGACGTGGCATCTCGTAGCGGTTCATCGATCAGGACCCCTGATGCGGCCGGCGGCGCGTGGTCGCGGCCCGGCACCTCAGCCTTGTGTTCCAATCCTATAGCAAAACTTCCGGCAAACAGGAACCCAAACCACTCAGGCTCCTGATCCGCTCGTCGCGACCGCCGTGGGTGCGCGCCGGGCGATGCGATCGATGGCGCGGAAACAAAACACCACGGCCAACACGCCAAACACGATGCCGCCGAGCGCCTGGCCAATCAACACGCCCGTTGCCCCCGCATAGGCCGCGCCGACGAGCACGAACGGTACGGTGCCTACGGTCGCGCGGCCCCAGTTGAAGACGGTGGAGAGCACCGGCTGGCCCAGATTGTTGAACGACGCATTGGCCACAAACAGCGCGCCGTTGAACAAAAACCCGGCCGATACAACCGAACAGAACACCAAAACGAGGTCCGCCCCCGCGCCGCTGACGTCAAACAGGCTCACGATCCAGTGGCGCGACAAGAACAGCACCGCCCAGATGAACAGGCAGTAGGCCAAGATCAACAACAGCGCGTCCCACACCGTTCGGCGAACCCGATCGATGAGACCAGCGCCGAGGTTTTGGCCCAGGATCGGACCGATCGCACCGGAGAGCGCGAAGATGGCGCCGAACGCGACGGGGATGAGCCGGCCAATCACCGCCCAGCCAGCCACCGCCGAATCACCAAACGGCGCGATCGCCCACGTGACGAACGCGTTGCCGACCGGGGTTGCCACATTGGTGAGCATGGCGGGCACCGCGATCACCGACAAGGCGGCCACGTCTTGGCGCGCGGCGCGCCAATTGATCGGGGCGACCATTTTGTGAATGACGAGCACGCCGTGGAAGCCAATGAGGGCGAGCGTGGCGCGCGACAGCACGGTCGCGATCGCCGCACCCGTCACACCCCAGTCGAACACGAAGATGAACAGCGGATCGAGCACGGCCGCCACCGCGCCACCGGCAAGCGTGACATACATGGCGCGGCGGGCATCGCCGGCCGCGCGCAAGATGCCGGACAGCGCCATGCCAAGCGCTAAAAGCGGCGTTGACGGCACGACGATCACGAGAAAGTGCTCGGCGATCTCAAGCGTCCGGCCGGTCGCACCAATGCCCTCAAGCGACGCGCGCAAAAACGGCAGGAGGGCGAGCGACACCGCGGCCATGGCGAGCGTCATGTATATGAGCCCCGAGGTCGCAAGCCGCTTGGCAGCTGTGATGTCGCCGGGCCCCAGCGCGCGCGACACGAGGGCCGTCACGGCAATCGCAATGCCGATCGGCAGCGAGGTGAGAAAGAACAAAATGGTGCCGGCATAGCCAATCGCCGCCGCCAACTCCGCCTCGCCCAACTGCGCGATGTAGAAGAGATTGAGAAAGTCGACGATGAAGATCGACACGAGGCCCACCGAGCCCGTCGCGGTCATCACCAGAACATGCCGAAACGTGGAACCGGTGGTGAAAACTCCCCGCTCGCGCGGCGTTCCACCGGAGGCCCCGGGAAAGGAGCCGGCCTTCGGGGGCATCCCTGCCACGGGATCGGACACGGTGGCGTCTGGCGGGACGGCGCCCGGCGGCGTTTCCTGGGTCACATGGGGGCGCAAGGTGATGTCCAATACTGGGGCTGGATGACGGGTCAAGGCGGACCCAGCGCACGGCACGGCGCGCGCGTCAGTGATAGCCTTACGTGGCGACGCTGTCAGCGGTTCGCAAGCGGTGGACCCGTGTCAAGGTCATTCGCCCCCGTCACACGAAAACGGCGACGCTGATGCGCCGCCGTTCAAATGAGCTCATAGGGCCTCGCTAAACGAGGCACAAGGCTGATTGATGGGGTTGATTAGGACCCGGTCGTGACCTGGCCGGTCACCGTGTCGACGAACACATAGGTGCCCGTTCCGCCCCCGAAGATGAAGAACGGGTTGGTGCGCACCGGACCGAGCGGGTTGCGCAACGTCACGGTCGTGAACGGGCTCGTATAGCCGGCCTTCATCTTGAGTTCGTTGGCCAGGGGCAGATCCATCTTGATCGGCCAATCGATCACCACGTCTTCCAGGAACGGCTCGTTCAAGAGGACCGGCGGCGCGAACTCGCCCCACACGGTTGACTTGATGATGACCGTGGTGTTGCCGGGGTTCTGGAACACCACGCGCATGCGATCGACGCGATTGGGGTCGGTCGTCGGGCCGCCGCTGGCCACGCCATCGGCTTCATAGAGCTTCGCGTGCGGATACTTCTCCGTCACGATGCGAACCGCGATCGTCACCATGCCGTTAAAGCTGAGGATGAGCTCTGGATTCATGGGGTCTCCTCCAAAAGACGTGTCACTTCCGTGTGCGGGGGACAGGGGCACGGCGTGAGCCAGCGTGTGGATCACCCACCGCAGTCCTTCCCGGCCACGGGCGAGACTGTAGGAGATCGAGATGAAACAACCAATAATATTTTATAAAATTTTAAATTACTTTTGATTGTATTATTCGTCCGACGAGTGGCGATCAGTCAGTCGCGCCACAGCGTGTCCGGCAGCGCGTCAGCGTGGCGCCGGGCAAATCGGTCTGCGATTGGGACACTCTCTCACCAGCGCAAGGCGAGCCGCGCCGACAGGACACCCAGGCCACCCACCAGGACCGACGCCAAGCCGTACCAGGTGGTGACGAACAGAGGGCTGTCCTCATTGCAGTGCAGCGCATAGATCGCGACCGCCAGCCCCGCCGCCGCGAGCCCGGCTGCCAGGCCGGCCCGATCGGGCGAGGTCACCGCGCCGCGGCGCAAGGCGACGAGAAACGCGGCAAGTGGCGCCAGACTGAACAGCGTCACGAATGCCAAGCATGGCAGCGCGCTTGAACCCATCAGCCGTGCCCCGAGATCGGCGGTGCCGTTGATGGTCAAATCGAGGCCGATCGCCCCCGTGGCCAGCACGGCCAGGATGATCGCGAGCGGCTTCATGAACGTCGTCTGCGCCTGCGGCTGGCGCAAGTCGAGCGCGGCCGTGCCGGCCATCACCAACAAGACGATTGCGGCCGACCATTTGCCGGCCGTCGCCACCATCCCGTTGGACGCCATGAGATCTCCGCGCGCATCCAGGATGAGGGTGAACAACGTCAGCGACACCAGCGCGCCAACGGCCAACAGCAGCTGGGGCCGCTGCCACCAAGGCGCCGGCCGCACGGCATCGCGGCTCAGGACAGTGATGAGATCATGCGTCCGCATCGGTCAAACCTCTGGGTTTTCGCGCCGATACAGGACGGCCAATTTTTTGATGGCTCGGTGAAGTGCCACACGGACGGCGCCTTCTTGCATGCCCAGCGACCGCGCCGTCTCGCCGATGGACCGACCCTCGAGCGAAATGTCTTCCACGATACGGCGATCACGCTCGGCTAGATGCACGAGGAGCTTGCGCACATCGCCGGTGTCGCTCGACGTGTCCTCCACCACGACCGCCAAGGTCTCCGACACCGCGTCGATGGGCACGGCGACGCGAATGCCCTGGCGGCGCAAGCAGTCAATCAGCTTGTAGCGCGTGATCGCGTTCACCCACGGAGCCAGCGGCTGAGCCTGATCCCAGGTTTCACGCTTGACGTGGATGGCGAGGAGGATCTCCTGCACGATATCCTCGGCATCGGCATTGCCGCGCCCGGCCCGCGACAGCGCGCCACGCACCACGCCGCGCATGGCGCGTGTGATCTCGTCCAATACCTGTCGGTAGGACGGCTCGTGTCCCGCAAGGGCCTGGCGCATCAGGTGATCCCAGTGTTCGCGTGCGATGGGCGGCCCCCTATGGGTCGTCAGTGGGTGTTCGTTTCGAATGCGACCAACGTTACACACCAGATCGCTAATATTTCTCGGTCTATCACGTCCTTATCACGCCGTAAGGTGTGATCGTCACGAACACGTGACGCTGTAACGACCATCCTCACTGGCCCGAAAGAGCGGCAAGTGGGTCGGATGTGACCGATGACCACGACGACCCACTGACGAGGCCGATCGATCTGGCCACATGACTTGATAGGAGACATCCCATGGACCGCCGCACCGTTAATATCGCCCTCGCCGCCTCGCTGGCCTCGGCGCTCACCATGATCGCCGTTCCGGCCGCCCAGGCGCAGGAAAAGGAAAAGTGCTTCGGCATTTCGCTCGCCGGCAAGAATGACTGCGCGGCGGGCCCGGGCACCACGTGCGCTGGCACCTCGAAGGTCGATTATCAGGGCAATGCCTGGAAGTCCGTGCCCAAGGGCACGTGCGCCAAGACCGCCTCGCCGACCTCGCCGACCGGCTTCGGCCAGCTCGCCGAGTTCAAGGAAAAGAAGGCCTGATTTGGCTTTCGCGGCGCGGCTCATCCCCGCGCCGCGCCCTTCCTGGCTTGACCGTCGCGCCATCGCTCGCTCACAGGTTTTTCCATGTCTTGCGCGCCTCGTCCTTCATCCCCGACCGGTCTGCCGCCGCGCGCCGGGGTCGGCTTCAAGCCGCAACATTTCGTGGACATCACCACCACGTGGCCGGACCTCGGCTTCTTGGAGGTGCACGCGGAAAACTACATGGGCGCCGGCGGACCGCCGCATCGCCACTTAAAGCGCTTGACCGAGCGCTACGCCCTGTCGCTGCACGGGGTGGGCTTGTCGATTGGTGGCGAGGCGCCGCTTGATGAAGAGCATCTCACCCGACTGAAGGCCCTGATCGACCGCACGCAACCGGCGAGCTTCTCCGAGCATTTGGCGTGGTCGACCCACGGCGAGACCTATCTCAACGATCTGCTGCCGATCGCCTATGACGCGCCCACGCTGCAGCGGGTGTGTGACCACATCGACCGCGCCCAAGAGCGGCTGAACCGCACGATTTTTTTGGAAAACCCCTCGACCTATTTGGGCTTTGCCAAGAGCACCATGGACGATGTGGATTTCATCGCCGCGATTGCCGCGCGGACCGGGTGCGGGCTGCTTCTCGACGTCAACAATGTCGAGGTGACTGCGGTCAATCATGGCCTCGATCCGATCGACTATCTCAACCGCTTCCCGCTCCAGAAGGTCGGCGAGATCCATTTGGCTGGCCATGCCGAGGACCGCGACGCCGCGGGTGATCGGCTGCTCATCGACGCGCATGACCGCCCCGTCTCCAGCGACGTGTGGGCGCTTTATCGCCACGTGCTGTCGCTGACAGGGCCGTTGCCGACGCTCATTGAGTGGGACAATGACGTGCCCCCGTTTGATGTCTTGCTCGCCGAGGCGATGGCCGCCGACGCGCTGCTGACGGCCGCGGCGCCGGTCAGGAGCGCGGCATGATAACGCTTGAGCCCCTCCCCTCAACCGACGACCAAGGCGGCTTTACCCGCGCGCTGTTGGATCCGGATATGCCGCCTCCGGCCGGGCTCGTGGCCTGGAACGGGTCGGATCCGGCGCGTCGCTTCGCGGTCTATCGCAACAACGTTTTGTCCTCGCTGGTTTCCGCGCTCAAGGCGAGCTTTCCGATCACCCACGAGCTGGTCGGCGAGGACTTCTTTCAAGCTATGGCCAGCGTCTATGTGCGAGTAGCGCCGCCGCGAGACCGGCAGCTCACGCGCTTTGGCGAGGGCATGCCCGCCTTCATCGCCGGTTTCGAGCCGGCTGGATCGGTGCCGTATCTTGCCGACATCGCCGCGCTGGAGGTTGCGCGCATCGCGAGCTACCACGCCGCCGACGAGGATGCGCTTGAGGCGACCGATCTCGCGCACCGGCTGGGTGCTGATCTTGCCAGCGCGCGCCTTTCCTTCGTGGCGTCCGCGCGCGTGATGCGCTCGGACTATGCGATTTTCTCGCTCTACGCCGCCCATCAAGGCGACGTGGCGATCGAAACCGTCAATCCCTTCGTTCCGGAAGCCGTGCTGATCACCCGCGTGGGCGAGGATGTGCTCGTCACGCAGCTTTCAGCCGGCGATGCGGCTTTTCTGGCCGCGCTCGCCGACGGGCACCCCTTAGGCGAAGCCGCCGGCCTTGGCCAGGCGGCGGACGATGCCTTCTCCCTTCCCCATGCCCTCGCCGCGCTTCTAAGCGCTGAGCTGGTGGCTGACGTTATGACCGACAAGGACGATTACCCATGACGACCGCATCGCGCACTTCCACCACCGCCGCGCCTGGCTTGGCCGGTTTGATTGACCGGGTCCATGGCCTATTTAGCGCCATTCCTCACGCGGCCATTGCGCTATTGGCGCGGTTTGCCATTGCCGGGGTGTTCTGGAAGTCCGGCCAGACCAAGGTGCAAGGGTTTCAGTTTGATCCGATCGCCGGGGTCTTTGAGTTCGGCTGGCCGCGCTTCGCTGACAGCACGCTCTTTCTGTTCGAAGAAGAGTATAAGCTGCCGCTGCTTCCCACCGAGCTTGCCGCGTGGCTTGGCACGGCGGCGGAGCATGTGTTTCCGGTCCTCATCTTGATTGGCCTGGCTACCCGCCTCTCGGCGCTCGCGCTCTTGGGCATGACGTTCGTGATCCAGGTGTTCGTTTATCCCGGCGCCTATCCCACCCATGCGACGTGGGCGGCGGTGCTTCTCTTCCTCATGTGGCGCGGCGCGGGCACGCTGTCGATCGACCATTTGATCGCCCGCTCGCGGGGGTGAGGCACGCCCTGTTCCGCCTGGAACAGCGGCCGGAGCGGTTTGAGCGCAATCTCCTCTCATCGAACGACGGCGCTGACGCCGGCGCCCACCAGATGGAAGGAACATCCCATGATGAAGCAAATCGCTCTCGCCACCCTCGCCGTCGTCACGCTGGCCACCGCCACCGTCTCCACCCACACCGAAGCCAAGGCCGGCAATGGCGGCGCGGTGATCGCCGGCATCATCATCGGCGGCGCGGCCGCCCTGATCGCCGGCGCGGCACACGGCGATGACGCCGGCTACGACCGTCCCCGCCGCGACCGTGGCTACGACCGGCCGAACCGCGCGCCGGGCCGCAAGGTGTGTGAAGTGCAAGAGCAGTTCAACAAGTGGGGCGAGTACGTCGGCACCCGCAAGACCTGCTGGATCGAGCGCAGCCGCTACTGAGCTGCCCGTTCGCTTCCCTTCCCTTCCCTTCCCTTCCCTTCTGTCACCGGGCGGTCCGAGGCCATCGGATCGCCCGTTTGGCTATCGAGAGCGCCGCCACCTGTTTTCTCGGCCATTGACGCCGTGTTCCGCCCGGAACAGCGGCCAGAGCGATCTCAAGGCAATCTCCTCTCATCGAACGACGGCGCTGACGCCGGCGCCCACTAGATGGAAGGAACATCCCATGATGAAGCAAATCGCTCTCGCCGCCCTCGCCGTCGTCACGCTCGCCACCGCCACCGTCTCCAGCCACACCGAAGCCAAGGCCGGTAACGGCGGCGCGGTGATCGCCGGCATCATCATCGGCGGCGCGGCGGCCCTGATCGCCGGCGCGGCACACGGCGATGACGCCGGCTACGACCGCCCCCGCCGCGATCGTGGCTACGACCGGCCGAACCGCGCGCCGGGCCGCAAGGTGTGTGAAGTGCAAGAGCAGTTCAACAAGTGGGGCGAATATGTCGGCACCCGCAAGACCTGCTGGATCGAGCGCAGCCGGTATTGATCGCGAGACTGCCCCACCGCCTCAAAACGAAAACGGTTCGACCTCGACACGCCGCCCCAAGGTGAAGGCATCCGCCACCAGCGTCATCGGGGTGAGGTCAACATCACTCTTACCGGCCGCCAACAGATCGGCGAAAGCGGCATAGAGCCCCTGATACTCCCGGTCTGGGCCCGCCGCGATTTCAACTCCGTCGACCTCGGCCCGCGCGCCGCCCTGGGAGAGCTTGAGCATGCCTTCGGCGGTGGCGATGTCGATATCCCAGGTTTGCGGGCCTTCCTGCCGCCAGTCAAACGCCGCCGTCACCGTCGCACCACCGGGGTCGCCAAACAGAAGATCGGCCGCGATTGGCGTCTCGCGGTTAGCAGGAAAGGCAAGCGTGGCGACGGTCAGATGGAGCGCGCGCGGATAAATCGCGGTGAGCACCGACAGGGCGTTGATGCCGGGATCAAAAACGCCGAGGCCGCCGGCCATCCAAATCCACTCCTGGCCCGGATGCCAGCGGCGGACATCCTCTTTCCAGGTGATCGTCACGGACCGAATGGTCTTGTCGGCAAGCCACGCCTTGGCGGCGCCAACACCGGCCGCATAGCGCGAATGCCAGGTGGCGAACAGCGTCACACCGGCCGCGCGCGCCTCGGATACGAGGTGATGCACCTCGCTCAAGGTGGCGCCGGGCGGTTTTTCGAGCATCACGTGGCGTCCCGCGCGGATGGCGCGCAGCGCATCGGCGTGGCGCGGCTGCGGCGGGGTGCACAGCGAGATGCACTCGATATCGGGCCGGGCGGCCAACAGTTCGGCAAGGTCGCGATAGGCATCGACGCCACCAATCGACGCATTGCGGCTCGCCGTCGCCGCCAGTTCAAACGCCGGTTGGGTGGAGATCGCGGGAAGGTGCTGGTCCCGCGCAATCTTGCCGAGACCAACGATCGCAATTTTCAGCGCCATGGAAATTCCTGTCCGAAAGGTCTGTAGGATGACATGAGGTCCGCCACGGCTCAGGCGCGGGCGCGCTTGTAGTAGACGTCAAGGAACACGGCGAGCATGAGCACCGCACCCTTGATGACCTGCTGCCAGTCGATGCCAATTCCCATGATCGACATGCCGTTGTTCATGACACCCATGATGAAGGCGCCGATGACCACACCGGTGACCTTGCCCACACCGCCCGTGGTCGCCGCGCCGCCAATGAACACGGCGGCAATCACATCAAGCTCAAAGCCCAAGCCCGCCTTGGGCGTGGCGACATTGAGCCGGGCGGCGAAGATGAGGCCCGCCAATGCCGCGAGCGCGCCCATGATGGCGAAGATGCCCAGCGTCAGCTTCTCGGTGTTGATGCCCGACAGCTTGGCGGCCTTCTCATTGCCACCCATGGCATAAATGCGCCGGCCGAACGTGGTGCGCTTGGTGAGGAAGACGAACAGCGCGATGAGGGCGAACATCACGATGAGCACATTGGGCAGGCCGCGGTGGCTCGCCATCAAATAGCTAAACGCCATCAAGCCAAACGCAATGAGCGCGTTGCGGCTGATGAAGATGACGTTGGGCTCCTCCGCCAGACCGTGCGCCTGTTGATTGCGCCGCTCGCGCACATTGAAGAAAATGATCACCGCGGTGGTCGCCGCGCCGATCAGTAACGCGAGCAAATTGAATGGCTTATCGCCAATCATGAAGCCAAACGGATCCGGCAAGTAGCCCGACGCCATCAGCTGGAACTCGCGCGGGAACGGGCCGACCGACGCGCCGCCCAAGACGGTGAGCGCAAGGCCCTTGAAGATCAGCATGCCTGCCAGCGTGACGATGAAGGCGGGGATCTTATAAAAGGCGACAAAGAAGCCTTGCGCCGCGCCGATGAAGGCGCCGAACGCCAGACAGGCAGCGACCGCGAGGAAGGGATCCAGCTTCCACTGGACGATGAACACCGCCGCCACCGCGCCGATGAAGCCGGCGACCGAGCCGACCGACAGGTCGATATGGCCGGCAACAATAATGAGCAGCATGCCCAGCGCCATGATGACGATGTAGCTGTTCTGCAAGATTATGTTGGTCATGTTCACGGGCATGAACAAGGTGCCATTGGTGGTGAACTGGAAGTAGACCATGATGGCCAACAGCGAGATCAACAGCGCATAGTCGCGCACGTGGGCACGGACGAAGCGCAACAGATCAGGCTTTTCGCTTTGCGGGATCGCGGTATCGCTCATCCTAGTGCTCCCAAGATTTCATGATGGCGCGCATGATCGTCTCTTGGGATGCCTCCTTGGTGGGCATCTCGGCGACAAAGCGACCTTCGTTCATGACGTAGAGGCGGTCGGTGATGCCCAAAAGTTCGGGCATTTCCGACGAGATGACCACCACGGCCTTGCCGGCTTCGGCCAAGCCATTGATGATGCCATAGATTTCATACTTGGCCCCGACATCGATGCCGCGGGTGGGCTCGTCGAGGATCAAGACATCGGGGCTGGTGAACAGCCACTTCGACAACACGACCTTCTGCTGGTTGCCGCCCGACAGGTTCACGGTCGTTTGCAACACGCTCGAGGAGCGGATTTTCAGGTCGCGCCGGTACTTATTGGCGATCTGGAGCTCCTGGATGTCGTTGACCACCGCGCGCGGCGCCACGCCTTCCAGATTGGCGAGCGTCACATTGTGCTTGATGTGGTCGATGAGCACGAGGCCGTAGGTCTTGCGGTCTTCGGTGACATACGCCAAGCCCGCGGCCATCGCCTTGGGGATGGTCGAGACGTCGACGGTTTTGCCCTTGATCTTGACCGCGCCCGATACCCGCTCGCCCCACGAGCGGCCGAACACCGACATGGCGAACTCGGTGCGCCCGGCGCCCATCAGCCCGGCGATGCCAACCACCTCGCCGGCCCGGACCGTCATGCTCACCCCCTTGATGAAGGGCCGCTCGGGGTGGAGCGGGTGGTGGGCGACCCAGTCGGACACCTCCAACACCGGCTCACCCACGGTGGCGTGGCGCGGCGGATAGCGGTCGGACAGCTCGCGGCCCACCATCGCGCGGATGATGCGATCCTCGTCGACGGCGGCGGCATCCATGGTGTCGATCGTCGAGCCGTCCCGAATGACGGTGATGCGATCGGCCACCTTGGTGACCTCGTTGAGCTTATGGGTGATGAGGATCGACGAAATGCCCTTCTCTTTGAACGACTTCAGCAAGGCCAGCAAGGCATTGGAATCGGTCTCGTTCAAGCTTGAGGTCGGCTCGTCGAGGATAAGGAGCTTAACGTCCTTGTTCAGCGCCTTGGCGATCTCGACGAGCTGTTGCTTGCCCGTGCCCAGGTCAGTGATCAGCGTATCGGGGTGCTCCTTGAGCCCGACCATCGCCAACAGGTCCTTGGTGCGCCGATAGGCGGCAAAGCGATCGATGACGCCAAAGGTTGCTATCTCGTGGCCAAGGAAAATGTTCTCGGCAATCGACAACAGGGGCACCAAGGCCAGCTCTTGGTGAATGATGATGATGCCGGCGTGTTCGCTATCGCGGATGGTCGAGAAGCGCCGCTCCTCGCCTTCAAAGGTGATGGTGCCCTCGTAGGTGCCATAGGGATAAACGCCTGACAGCACCTTCATGAGGGTGGACTTGCCCGCCCCGTTTTCGCCCACCACAGCGTGGATCTCACCGGGCATCACGGTCAGCGTGACGTCGGTGAGCGCCTTCACACCTGGAAAGCTCTTGGAGATGTTCTTCATCTCAAGGATTGGCCGCATGTCCCCTCCCGTCGGCCCAAGTCGGCGCCACTGAGCGCCGCGCGCATTGATCCCCCGCCCGTCAAGGCCCCGTCAAAAGCCACCGAGGCTTTGGGCGCGCCGGCCCCATGTGCGTCCTGCATCGGTCGCAAACGGGATGGCCGCTCGGCCCAAAACTGAGCGAGCCGACGGACGCGCCGACGGGCGGGACACGACGCCCGCCCGTCTCACGCGACCGCCCAGGGCGTCGAAGGATCAGTTCTTGATTTGCGCTTCGGTGTAGTAGCCCGACTCCACCAACAGCTTGGTGATGTCGCCCTTGAGCACCGAATACGGCGTCAAAAGGTAGGACGGCACGACACGGACGCCGTTGTCATAGGTCTTGGTGTCGTTCACCTTCGGCTCCTTGCCCTGCATGATGGCATCCACCATGGAGGCGGCGACCTTGGCGAGCTCGCGGGTGTCCTTGAACACCGTCGAATACTGCTCACCGGCGATCATGCCCTTGACGGAGGGAAGTTCGGCATCCTGACCCGAGACGATCGGCATCGCCTTGCCCGGCTCGTAGCCCACGCCCTTGAGCGAGGAGATGATGCCGCGCGACAGGCCGTCATAGGGGGACAGCACGCCGTGGACCTTTGCATTGGTGTAGAAGGCCGACAGGAGGTTATCCATGCGGGCCTGGGCGACCGCGCCGTCCCAGCGCAGCGTGCCAACCTTGTCCATGCCCATCTGACCGGACACGACCTTGATCTCGCCCTTGTCGATCATCGGCTTCAGGACGCTCATGGCGCCGTCATAGAAGAAGAACGCGTTGTTGTCGTCCGGCGAGCCGCCGAACAGCTCGACGTTCCACGGCTTCACGCCCGGGAAGCGCTCCTTGAGGCCCGCAACGATCGAGTCGGCCTGCAGGACGCCGACCTTGAAGTTGTCGAAGGTCGCATAATAGTCGACGTGCTTGGAGCCACGGATCAGGCGGTCATAGGCGATGACCTTGACGCCCTTCTCAGCGGCCTTGGCGAGGATGTCCGACAGGGTCGTGCCGTCGATGGCGGCGATCACGAGCGCCTTGGCGCCCTTGGTGACCATGTTCTCGATCTGCGCGAGCTGATTGGGAATATCGTCCTCAGCGAACTGCAGGTCCGCCTTGTAGCCGAGCTTGGTGAATTCCTTGACCATCGACTCGCCGTCCGAAATCCAGCGCGTCGAGGACTTGGTCGGCATGGCGATGCCAACGAGGCCCTTGTCCTGAGCAAAAACCGGCGACGCGGCAGCGAGGGTCAGACCCAGCGCGGCGCTCGCAACCCATGCGAACATCTTCTTCATGTGTTCCTCCCGTCTGATTTTATCAGGCGCCGCGTGCGAGGGCGGCCTCCTTTGGAATGTCGTGCGGCCGTGTGCGGGCGGCATTTTTTCCGACCCGACCGTAAGAGCGGGTGACCATGCGTTTCAAATGATTTATTTGACATACGCCATACCAAAAACGATATGCCGGTCATGACCCTTGATCTCGCCTCACGTCTGCAGCCCAAGCACTTGCGCCTCGTGCAAGCGATCGCCGAGCACGGGCAAGTGTCTTTGGCCGCGCGCAAGCTGACGATGACCCAGCCGGCCGCCTCGCGCATGCTGTTGGAGGTCGAACGCCTGGTCGAGGCGCCGCTGTTTGAACGCCGTCCCAAAGGCATGGTGCCCACGCCGCTCGGTGAGGTGCTCGCGCGCGGGGCAAGTGCTGTTTTGCACGGGCTCGATGCGACCGCGCGGGAGATGGAGGGCTATAAGGCGGGTATCACCGGCACGGTGCGCATCGGCGCCGTCACCGGGGGCGCGGTGTCGTTCATCGTGCCGGCGATTCAGTCGCTTGAGACAGCCGCCCAAGAGGCCGACATCCATGTGGACGTGGCGCCGTCGGACCAGCTCATGGCGGGCCTCATCAACAATCGCTACGACTTCATCCTTGCCCGCCTGCCGCCGGGCACGGATACGCGCCGGTTCGAGGTGATGCGCGGGCGGGTGGAGGAGATCGTGTTTCTCGTCCGCGCGGGCCATCCATTGGCCGGAACGCGCGCCTTGGCACTGAGCGATCTTGCGGGCTGGCCGTGGGTGATCCAGGGCCACGGCACCCCGCTGCGCCAAGCGGTGGAAGAGGCGTTCCAGAACTGGGCGGTGCCGACACCGCACCAAATCGTCAACACCACGTCGCTGTTGCTGACGCTTGCCTATTTGAGCTCATCGGACGCGATCTCGCCGGTGTCGCAAGAGGTGGGCGATCTGTTTTCCGCGCGCACGCCCGACAGTGGCATCACCGCGCTCAAGCCGCGCGAGACCATCATCATCGCCCCTTACCACCTCATCACCCGCCGTGACCACATCGCCAGCCCACTGGCGACCCGCCTCATTGACCTCGTTGCCAAGGCGCTCGCCCGGATGTGACGGGTGCGGCCAACCGATGCTGAGCTTAGAACTTCGCCTGCAAAGTCGCGCCGTCTGGTCCGGTGATTTGCAGCGCGCCCTTGACGCCAGGGGGGACGGGAACAGGGGCGGTTCCAATGAGCCGATTGCCCTCACCGGCGGTTAAGGGAAAGCGCTGCGCGCCTGTGCCCACCAAAAGGATCGCCGTCGCCCGATAGCCTTGGCTGGCGACCGGCTTATCCTCAGCATCAAACAAAAACACCACGACTGACGTCGTGCCGTCGGTGACGAGCTCGGCATGGTGGCTGGTGCCCGCGTCGACCTTGAGCCCGCCATTGGGGCCCGGGCGCGGCGCGTGGGCCAAGGCGGCGGTGGCGAGCACGAGGCCAAACACGGTGGCGATCAGAATGCGGGTCATGGGGGCTCCCAAGGCAGGGGTTAGAAGGACTCAAGCGGCTTAATGGCGCCATCGGCACGGGCGCCAGTGGTTTGCTCTGGTGCCGCGGCACGGGCCTCGGCCACCAGCTTCTCAAGGGCGGCCTTGCCGTAGCGCAGGAACAAGGTGGGCGTGAGCACGGCATCAAGCAGCGTCGCGGTCACAAGGCCGCCGAAGATGGTGATGGCAACCGGGTGCAGGATTTCCTTGCCCGGCGCATTAGCGTCAATCATCAGCGGCACCAGCGCGACGCCGGCCGACAGGGCGGTCATCAACACCGGCGTCATGCGCTCTAGGGACCCACGCATGACGAGCTCGCGACCAAAAGGCAGGCCTTCGTGCAGCGCGAGATTGATGGTGTGGCTGATCTTCAAGATGCCGTTGCGGGTGGCGATGCCTGTCAAGGTGATGAAGCCGACCATGGAGGCGACAGACAGCGGCTGACCAGCGAGCCACAAAGCCGTGACCGAGCCAATGAGTGCGAGCGGCACGCTGGCCATGATGATGGCGACGAAGACAACGGACCGGTATCGCGAATACAAAATGGCGAAAATCATCGCCAGCGAGACGAGGCTCAAGAGGCCGATCGTGCGCATGGAGTCTTCCTGCGCCTGGAACGTGCCCTCAAGGCTCACGAAGAAGCCGGGCGGCAGCTGATGGGCCGCGATCAACTGGCGGATGTCGGCGACCACCGTCGCCATATCGGCGGCGCCATCGGTGTTGGCCATCACCACGACCCGGCGCTTGCCGTTCTCGCGCAAGATTTGGTTGGGTCCATCGGTTTCCACGACGTCGGCGATCTGGCTGACGGGAACCCAGCCGACAGGCGTCTCGATCAACAGATCGGCGAGGCCTTGGGTGGTGCGCCGCGCGTCATCGAGGCGGACAACGACGTCGAACCGGCGATTGCCGTCGATGACGCGCGAGACGATGCGACCGTTTGACAGGCGCTCGAGTTGTTCGGTGACAGCCGCCGGCTGCAGGCCGTAGAGCGCGGCGCGGCGATAGTCGATGATGACTTCCAACTGCGGGATGCGCACTTGCTTTTCGACCTGCAGGTCAACGACGCCGTTGACGGTCGACAGCTTTTGCCGCAGCTCCTCGGCCAGCGCGCGCAAGGTATCAAGGTCTTCGCCGAACACCTTAAGCGCGATTTGGGCGCGCACGCCCGAGAGCATGTGGTCGAGCCGATGCGAGATCGGCTGGCCCATGTTGGTGGTCACCGGCAACACCGACAGCCGGGCGCGGATGTCGTTGACGATCTCGGTCTTGGAGCGGTCGCTTGAATGGAGATCGACATCGATTTCGGAGGAGTGAACTCCCTCGGCATGCTCGTCGAGCTCGGCGCGGCCGGTGCGGCGGCCCACGAGCTTGACCTCGGGCACCTCCAAGATAATGCGCTCGGCGATCAGGCCGACCCGGTGGCTCTCGGCCAGCGAGATGCCCGGATTGAACAGCATGGAAATCGTGAGTGTGCCTTCGTTGAAGGGAGGCAAAAAGGCGCGCGGCAGCTGGGTCGCGAACGCCCCTGCGGCGATGACGCCGGCGAGCGCGCTCGCCATTAACAGACGCGGATGCCGGAACGACCAATCAAGAAGCCGCCGATTGCCCGCCTTCAACACCCGGACAATGACGCCCTCATGCTCATCAAGCCGCTTCAACCCAGGCAGCATGTAGTAGGCCATCACCGGGGTGAGTGTGATGGAGACAAGCAAGCTTGCCAAAATGGAAATGATGTAGGCTTGCCCAAGTGGCGCGAACAGACGCCCCTCGATCCCGGTCAACGCAAACAGCGGCACGAACACGAGAACGATGATCATGGTCGCGTAGACAATGCCCGACCGCACCTCTTGGCTGGCGGACACGACCACGTCGAACACGGAGCGCGGATTGCCCTTCTCGCGGTTTTCTCGCAGCCGGCGGAAAATATTCTCCACATCGACGACCGCGTCATCGACGAGTTCGCCAATGGCGATCGCCAGGCCGCCGAGCGTCATGGTGTTGATGGACAGGCCCATCAGATGAAACACGATCGCCGTCACAAGGATGGACACGGGGATCGCGGTCAGCGAGATCGCCGTGGTGCGGGTGTTGAGCAGGAAGGCGAAGAGCACGATGGCGACCACAATCACCGCTTCGACCAGCACGGTCTTGACGTTGGTGATCGAGGTTTCAATGAAGCTCGCCTGACGGAACAGGATCTGATCGGCCTTGATGCCCTTGGGCAAGGTGCGGGTGATGTCCGCGACGGCCTGTTCGACCTGAGCGGTCAGCTGAAGCGTGTCGACGCCCGGCTGCTTTTCGACGGAGACAATGACCGCTGATCGCCCTTGAAACCCCGCGTCGCCGCGCTTGATGCGGGCGGCGAACCCAACATCGGCCACTTGCCGAAGCGCCACCGGCTGACCGCTCACCGTCGCCACGATCACACCGGCGAGGTCCTCAAGGCTGGCGCTGCGGCCGATGTTTCGAATGAGGAACTCGCGGCTATATTGATCGGTAAAGCCGCCGCCGGTGTTGACGCCAAATTGTGCGAGCGCAGCCTCGACCTGGTCTTGGGTAACACCAAGTGCGCGCATGGCGGCCGGGTTGGGCGAGACGCGATACTGGCGTACCTCGCCACCGATCGGGATCACTTGCGCGACGCCGGGGATCGTCAACAGGCGCGGCCGGATCGTGAAGTCGGCGAGCTCCCGCAGCTCCATGCCCGACACCTCGTCCGGGCCGGTGACGGCGATGAGCATGATTTGGCCCATGATTGAATTGATCGGGCCCATTTGCGGAACGACATTGGCCGGCAGCTGCGCTTGGACGAGCGATAGTCGCTCGGCGATCTGTTGGCGGTTGCGATAAAGGTCGGTGCCCCAATCAAACTCGACATAGATGATGGAGAGCCCCACGCCAGACGTGGACCGCACCCGCGTGACACCGGGCAAGCCGTTCATCTGGGTCTCAAGGGGAAACGTGACGAGTTGTTCCACTTCGGGCGGCGCCAGGCCCTCCGCTTCCGTCATGATCGTGACGGTGGGGCGGTTGAGATCGGGAAAGACGTCGACCGGCAGCTTGGTGACGGTGAAAGCGCCGTAGAGGATCAGGACGGCGGCGATTGCCAGCACGAACAGCCGGTTACGCAAGGCTTGCGAGACGAGGAAATTGAACATTGCCCTCGCCTCAGCGGATCTGATTGAGAAGTTCGGCGCCTTGGGTGACGATCCGACGACCGGTCTCGACACCCGACACGATCAGCACGTTTTGACCGTCCAGCGGCTCCACACGCACTTCGCGCGGCACGAAGCGCTCGGCATTGGTGTGCTCATAGACAATCGATTGGCCGTTGGCGCCCCTCAGCACCGCGGTGCGGGGCACGGCAATGCCCGACCGCTCGTCCTTGGTGGCCGCCAGCACGGTCAAAAGCTGGCCCGCGCGCAGGCCTTGCGACGACGTCTCGACGCTGAACTGGATTGGGATCGCTTGATTGCGGTCCGCAAGCCCGGAGCCGCGATAGGCAAGCGGCACCGTGCGCCCATCGGCGAAGCGGCCATTGGCCGTCCCGTCAATGGCGTGCGCCTCAAAGCTCAAGGCCTCGACCCAGAAGCGGTCCGGATCGATGATCTGGAAGATGACCGCGTTGGGTTCGGCCATCTGCCCGGCAATAGCTTGGACAGCGGCAATGACGCCGGAGACCGGGGCGACCAGCTCCTCGGTGTCGCGCGGCGCCCGCTCCAAGTTCGCGCGCCGTGTCTTCAGGCCGATGAGTTCAAGTTCGGCGTCTTCGATCTGAGAGCGGGCGATCACGCTTTGAATTTGCCGGAAGCGCTCCAGACGTCGCTCCACGAGAGCGATCTGCTGATCGAGCTCGCGTGCTTGCAATTGCTGGCTTGTCACATCGGCGGCACCAACGGCCGGCTGGACAATGCCAAGCACGTCGCCCTTCGTAACCCTCGTGCCCAGCCGGGCAAACCCACCCGGTGGCGGCATCAGGCGACCGGCGACGGAGGCTTGTACATAGCCCGCCGCGCTCGGATCCGGGATCAAGCGGGCGGGCAGTTCCACGGTGCCGGTGAAGCTGCGGGTCTCGGTAAACAGCGTGCGGATGCCGAGGATTCGCTGGGTCGTCTTCGGCACGAAGATCGCCCCATCGGCAAAGCGCTGAGCGACATCGCGCTCGGCGATCACGGGCGCGGCAGACCCCGGCGCGGTAGGCCCCGCGGCCTCGACAGGCGCCACCAAGCCGCCGGTCACCACAAGCGCGACCAAGGCGGACGTGGCAGTCGGTCGCCGCCGAAAGAGGCCGGCGACCACAAGCCCGCCGAGAAAGGCGCCGCCGCCGACCAGCCACAAGCTGACATCTCGGCTTTCGATGCGCGCCTTGAGGTCTTGGGCGAACGCACTGCCAATGAGCGCGTCAAACGGCCCTTGCACGACCGCGGGCGGCGCAGGCGGCGGCGGGATGGTTAAGGTGGCGGTCAAAATATCCAACAGGCCCGCGGCCTCGATCGTAAAGGCGAGGTCATACGCCCCCGGTGCGCTCAGCCACGGCGCCTCGATCGTATAAGCCCCATCGGCCGTGGGGGTTGCCGCAACGGTGCCCGACGGGCCGTCAATGTCGATCTTGGCGCCCAACACGGGTTCATTGCCGCGGAACGTATCCACATAGATGCGCAGCAGCGGACCGCGGGCGATCGCCACCAGCTCGAAGTCGGCCGACGAGGCATCCGCGCGCGGCGCGATGGTCGTTGTCACCGGTGGCGGCGGGGCGCCATGGTCGTGGCCCTCATGGGCGTGTCCCGGCACAACCCCGGCTAGCACCGCCCCAAACAATGCTGCGGCGCCCATCCACATCGCGACTTTCAACATGCCATTCCCATCAACAGACCATCCCAGGTGTCTGGATAGACCGTCGATGTTCCACAACCATGTCCGCTGTGTAACGAATAGTTTCAGCTGGAGACGTCCGCCGCCTTTAGGGTGATGCGAACCGCCAGACCGCCGCCGGGATTGTCCTCAAGGTCAAGCCGTCCCCCATGCCCGGTGACAATCGCGTCCGCGATGGTCAGGCCCAACCCGAAGCCGCCGGTGGTCTGGTTGCGCGACGGCTCGAGGCGGACGAAGGGCGCGCGGGCCCGCTCGCGCTCGGCGGCCGGGATACCCGGGCCCTTGTCGCGGATCACCACCACGAACCCGGCGGGCGTCTCGCTCACGTCGATCTCGGCGCGACCGCCATACTTGATCGCATTGTCCACCAGATTGCCAAACGCGCGCTTGAGCGCCAGGCGACGGCCCAGAACGGTGGCCTGCGCGGCGCCTTGAAGCGACACCTCATGCCCCCGGTCGGCGGCGTCGTCGGTGAGGGTTTCCAGGATCGCGACCACATCAACCGGCTTGAGCTCCTCGTCCGCGCGGTCGCCGCGCAAGAAGGCGAGCGTCTGGTCAAGCATGCGTTCCATTTCATCAAGATCAGCAGCAATCGCGGCACGGGCTGCCGCGTCGTCGACCTCCTCGACGCGGAAGCGCAGCCGGGTGATGGGTGTTTTCAAGTCATGGGAGACCGCCGCCAGGGCGTGGGTGCGATCGTCAATTAGCCGGCCGATACGCCGCTGCATGTCGTTGAAGGCAACGGCGAGTTCGCGCACCTCGCGCGGGCCTTCCTCCGCCACCATCACCGCCGCCTTGCCGCGATAGACATTCTGCGCGGCGGCGGCGAATGCGGTCAGCGGGCGGGTGAGCCAGCGGACCAACAGCAGGGAGACAATGAGCGCACCCAGCGCCATCAGGCTCGTCGACAGCCACGTGCCGTGGCTGTCAGCAATCCGAGGGCTCCAGGCGACTAGGCTCACATTGATCCAGGATTGATCCGGCAAGCGGATCGAGATCAGCGCCAAATGGGGATCATCGGCGCCGCGCCGGTTGGCGCCAATGACAAGCCCATCCTCGGCGATCTCCGGCGCTACCGCGCGCAGCCGCCGACCCAGCGCCTCCCAATCGCCAGCCCCGGGACCCCCGGCCACCGCGTGTTCGGTGCGGCTCCAATGGGCCTCGATCGGTCCGCCCGACAGCTCGTGGGCCACCGTTTCGCGGTCGTGCGCGGGTACGCGCATCACCGCGCGCTTAATGGCCAAAAGCTGGTCGGCGAGGCGGGCCTCGTTGGCCAAGTCCAGCTCGCGATTGAGGGTGTGCTGATAGGTCCACAGGCTCGCCAAGTGCAACAGCCCGATGCCGATGAACACAACAAATGCCGTGCGAACCGCCACGCTATCAATCGACTGTAGCCACCGGACAACCGCGCCCCGCATCCTGGTTCATCCCCGCGCGACGTCGGCGGAACACAAATACCCCGCGCCGCGCACCGTCTTGATGAAATCGCCGGCGTCTTGCAGCTTGCGACGCAGGCGGCTGACCTGGACATCGATCGTCCGATCAAACGCCTCCATGGTGCGGTTGCGCGCGGCATCAAGCAGGAACTCGCGCGACAACACCCGCTGCGGCGCCTCAAGGAAGGCGAGCAGGAGATCATACTCCCCCGTCGACAGATCAACGACCACGCCGCGCGGATCGGTCAATTCGCGCTTGAGTGTGTCAAGCCGCCACCCTGCGAACCGCAAGCCGCGTCCGGTCTCCTCCGGCGCGCCGGGTGACCGGGCCCGCACGCGGCGCAACACCGCATTGATGCGCGCCAATAATTCGCGCGGGTTGAACGGCTTGGGCAAGTAATCGTCCGCCCCAACCTCCAGCCCGATGATGCGATCGAGCTCATCGCCCTTCGCCGTCAGCATGATGACGGGCACGGTGGAGGTCCGGCGCAAATCGCGACACAGATCGAGCCCGGATCGGCCCGGCAACATCAGATCAAGCACGATGAGATCAACGGTCGCCGCCTCCAGGGTCGCCATCATCTCGACGCCCGAGCGCGCGCCATGGACGCGAAACCCGTTGGCGCGCAGGAAGCGGGAGACGAGCTGAAGGATCTCCCCGTCATCATCAACGACGAGGATCGAAGCCCCGACCTCGACCGCGCTTTTGCTGACGTGTTCTTCACTCATCACGCACCGACGTCTCCTCACCCTCTCCCTGCCACGAAGACCCGACGCAATACAATGAGGTTCGACGCACAGGCCCCTGGCGAGCGCGGTTTCTTACTTTCGCAATGCGGGGATCATCCGCCCCAGAGTTCCGTCCTTGCGGACGAACTGGTTGAAGATTGCAGCGGCAGCAT